>DASWUU010000205.1:0-57266 GCA_036401515.1 Steroidobacteraceae bacterium | reverse complement strand
AATGCATAATTCTCCGACAGCACCAACATGTACAGCAACCCGTACACCAGGCTCATGACGGCTGAGATGATCACGCCCAAGCGGCTGCTGTCCATTGCGCCGCTAACATAAAACCCAAGCAGGGCCACCAGTGCTGCAGCTCCTAGCCAGAAGCTCATCCAGAATGGCAAATGCTCGGATAGGGCAATGAGCAGCAAATAAAAGGTACTGAGCGCCAGCCCAATGAACAGGTAGTGCATCGTATGTATAGGGAGGCGACCGAGCGATTCCCACGCAAAGAACGACAGAAATGTCAGCGCGATGAACAGCAACGCGTATTTTACGGCGCGCTCGCTACGCTGGTAGACGTCGACGCTTTGAAACAGGTTTACCCCGTATGCCGTACCCGCCATTCTGTTGGTATCCACTTGGCCGTCGATCCAGCTTTGAGCAAAGGAGCGATTCAAAGCCAGCACTTGCCATTGCGCATTGAAGCCATGAGCATCAACGGCGTACTGAGACGGCAGAAACGCGCCTTGATATTGTGGATCGGGCCATGGTGCCTGCAAGCTCGCTTGCGTGGTCACGGCGGTCGGCAAGAAGGCCACCGACTGGCTGCCGGCCAGCATCATCTCACCGGAAAATGGCAGGCTCGCTTCTTGGAAAAACTGCGATAGATCAATTTTGGATTTGATCCCCGGGAAGCCTTCGGCAAGCGCAGGACCGAATGCCAGCGGGTACTCGCCGACCATGGCGCCAATAAATTTTCGAATTCCGCGAACATCCGATATGGGCAGACGCAAGCTGGCGTCTTTCCAATGATAGATTGCGGAAGGGTACGGTCCGGTTGCGGCGGCTGCGAGCACGTCCGCTATTTTGAAGGTCCCTCTCATTTTGATACGCATCAGGTAGACAGGGACGCCGTAAATACCGATTCGGCGGCTCATCATGTGCTCGAGGCTCGCTTGGATATTCAACTCGTCGGCCAAGATATAGAGTTGGTGCGACTCCATCGAGACCTCGCCGCTTTTTGACTTGCGTTCAATGTCGAACGGCACCCTGAGCATGGGGCCGCCGACAGTGAGGCTCCCACCCCAGCCTTTTGCCACAGTGTCGACCGCCTGAGTACGCATTTGGCTGCGTTCTACGATCAAGCCGCGCAGCATGGAGAGTGGAATCATCAATCCCAATACGATCAATCCGATTACAAGGATTTTCGCCGCTAAGGGCCTGCCTTCGAACATGCGCAATGCCATCGGGTTTCTCCGCTTGAGCTTCTATTCGCGCAGAATATGCACGCGGAAAATGGCAAACGGGCGGCCGAATCGTGCTCAATTGTGGCGGTGTATCTGGCGTGCTTGCACTCTAGAGGTTCGAATATACTGAAACGAAACTTTAATACTGCGGCTCCGCATCGGCGCTTATGCTATTTCCTTATTCAGCAAAGGTGCCTACCATGACGACGTCGAAACCGCCGCGAGTTCCGCGGCCTGCGAATCCGAGAGTTCTCAAAGCACCGGTTTTTGGGCAGCCGGTGCCGACGGCCGATCCCACGATTTTCAAGATTAAGCATCCGTCGGACGCTGACGCCTACAAAATAATCGACCAATTAAACGCCGAGCACGCGATCCACGCGTTGCCCTTCCCCGCTCCGCGGGGCGGCACCGAACCGACGTTGACGTTGACCCAGGTGTACAACGGGAACCAAGCCGCGATCGATGCGATTGTCCAAAGCGGACAGATCGTTTTTCACGCAACCGGCGACTGCGGCAGCACGCGCGGGCCGAAAACGCAGAACGAAGTCACGGATAAAATGATCGGCGACTTCACCGAAGCCCGGCCTGAAGAAGCCCCGCAATTTGCGCTGTTGTTGGGGGATATTGTCTACAACTTCGGCGAGACGGAGTATTACTACGACCAATTCTACGAACCTTATCGTGACTATCATGCACCGGTATTGGCGGTAGCCGGCAATCACGACGGCATGGTATCACCGCTCGCCCACGCGACCAGTCTGGCAGCCTATCTGCGAAACTTCTGCTCGGACCCGCGAGCAGGATTTACCGTGACACCGGAAGCGGGCGGGCTGTCGCGGACGGCGCAAATACAGCCCGGCGTATTCTTTACCTTTGATGCGCCCTTTGTGCGCATGCTCTGCTTGTACAGCAATACGCTCGAGGATCCGGGCGTCATCGCAGACCCGACCATCGGTGAATCGCAACTTGCATTTCTTAGTGCCGCGCTTGAGCGCGCCAAGCAAGAGAATTACAAGGGGGCTCTATTGTTCGCTCATCACCATCCGCCTTACGCGATCGGCGGCCAACACTCCTCCAGCACCGAGATGCGTCAACAGATAGACGAGGTTTGCGCGAAGACCGGAGTCTGGCCGCACGCGGTACTGGCAGGGCACGCACATTCGTATCAGCGTTTCACGCGCCATCGATCCAATGGCGATATACCCTATATCATTTGTGGCAATGGCGGGCACAACGTAACCAAACTGCAAACTCAGAACGGCGTGCCGCTTCGCACGCCGCAGACGCTACTGAAAAAAACAAGCACCGATGATGAGGTGACATTCGAAAACTATGACGACACTAACTATGGCTATTTGCGCCTGATTGTCGATTCACGGCAGTTGCGAATCGAATATCATCCCGCCAGTGACACAGTGAACACGAAAACCCCTGACGACAGTGTCACCATCGATCTCGCGACCCGGAAACAGACCGTGTACATGCCCAACGATTTGGGCTACCCAGATAACGCGAGAGAAATCCGCAGCCTTCTCGATGCGCAAAAATCGCGGTAACGGGCCCCCGGAAAACGGATTTGTTGTAACAGTGCCGGCGTACAATATGGCCGCTGTCCTTCCTTTACACCGAACAAGGAGACGATTATGGCGACCAAGTCAATTCCCGATGGCTATCACTCGGTTACTCCCTATCTCATTATCAAAGGGGCTGCCGCCGCCATCGATTTCTATAAACGCGCGTTCGGCGCAACTGAACTGATGCGCATGCCGAGCCCCGATGGAAGAATCGGTCATGCGGAGATCAAGATTGGTGATTCGGCGATCATGCTAGCGGACGAGCATCCGCAAATGGGGCACAAAAGCCCGCAATCGTTGGGCGGCGCCGGCGTCAGCATGATGATATACGTTGATCGCGTCGACGACGTTTTCAAAAGAGCGGTAGAAGCGGGCGCGAAAGAAATGCAGCCCGTCAAAGATCAGTTCTACGGCGATCGATCGGGGACGTTACAAGATCCGTTCGGACACACCTGGACTATTGCAACGCACACCGAGGATGTCCCGCCGGAAGAGATGCGCAAGCGCGCTGAGAAATTCATGCAGCAGCAGGCGAACGCTTAAACCGCACGAGCGTTTGTTTGAATCATGAGGGGCCGGCGGTCAATTCGCCGGCACCCTCAGAGCGGACCGCCATCGGCGCAATCAGCGCGCTGCGCGGCTGGTGCCATGAGCATCGCCCACTAAACGACGGTAGCGTTCCTTGATGATTTGATAGAAGCCATAGGAGACGAGTCCGATGGATACGATGCCCAGCAGCCATTCTCCATAGGGCTGCTGCTTCAACGCGCTGAGCGCGCCGGCAATACCGCTCGAATAGCGCGGTTCGCGATGCCAGGCGGCATTCAAAAGGTAAAGGCCGACCACGCCGAATAACACCCCTCGTGCAGTCAGTCCATACACGCCCAGTGCGCTGATGGCGATGCGAAAGCGCGAGCGGCTGAGATCGACCCGCTTATTCTTGTCATCGCTAAAGGCCCGATAGAGTTGCCACAGAGCAAAGAGCATGATGCCGATGCCAACCATGGCGACCGCCGCTCGTCCACCCGGCAATGCCATGGCGCGCGCGGTCCAGGTGACTTGACTCTGCTTCTCGTCATCCCTGGTTGCGAGGCCGAACAAAATCCACAATGCTTGTCCGACGAGCACGCTGTGCAATACGCCATTGAGAATATGGCCGATCTGTACGATGAGGCGGCGGGGGGCTCGATCGCCCTGATGCTCGGGATCCCTGAAAGCCAGCAGCAGCTGCCACAGCACAAATGCGGCCAAGCCCAGCGCGAGGAGCACCAGCAGCGCTTTTCCGAACGGCGCACTGCTGAGCCTCGTGAGTGCGCCCCTGGAACCATTGGGTTGCGGCTGTATCCTAAGGGCGGCGAGTACCCCGAATCCGCCGATCAGCACATAAACGAGAGCTTCCGCGACATAGCCTGCGTGTCCGACGAAGCGTTCCCAGGGCGCGAGCGGATCGCGCAGTTGACCGGACTTGGGGCGCTCCGTCATGCGTTCTTGGGCGCTGCACGTTGGCGGGCGCGCGGGCCCGCCAACGTTTTCAGATCGAGATCGAGCCCGCAATCGCTAACGTCGATCCCGCCGATCCCAGTCGTGGCCTCGGCGATCCCAATCACGGTCCCGGCGGTAGTGCTCATATCGGTCACGATCATAATCGCGATGCCAGTAGCCGTAAGGACTATGCGCGTAATAGCCCGGGTAATAGCCCGGAGCGTAGGCCAAAGGCGCGATGACCGGGGCTGGCAACACTACTTCTGCCCTGAAATAAGGATCAGCTTTTGCGGGCGTGGCGCAAGCGATGCCAGTCACTCCGAGAACTGTGGTCAATGCAACTGACGCTAGCTTGTACATGGTGGCGTTCCTCGAATGATTGTTGAACCTGCACGACATACAACGGCGGGGGCGGAGGCGGCGTTGACCGCAAGCCGGGCCTATTGCCGACGAAAACGGCTCCAAGTGCCTCAATTGCGATTACGAATACTTAACGTGCCTGCGAGGCCAAATCTTTGGCTCGCGAGCGTTAATCCGCAGGCGACAGGTTGAACACATCTTCTCCGAATGGCTGCAGTCCCGTCACCGAGGCGTAGCCCAAGTGACCGTGGCCGTCATCGCCCCCTTTTCTGACTCCGAGCAGGTCCTCGTAGCTACGCAAGGCCGAGTAATGATTGTAGGAGCCGGTCGTGTTGATCGTGCCAGGTTTGATCAAACGCGCGTTGAAAAGCACCGCACCGACTTGGCCGCCGCCTGCATAGATAAAGGGCGTCGAACCTGGATTCAGTTGCGCGCCGAACAGACCCAGGATCGGGCTGAAGCCCGGATCTACGAGGTTCGGGCCAGTGGGTGAGTGACAATCGGCCTGATTGATCTTCTCGCAGGCGCGAGCGTCGCTGGTTCCTGCTTCGTCAAAGGTGATTACCACGAGGAGCTTCCCGCTGCGGTACGCGGGTGAGCCGAAAATCATGGGTATCCAGTGCTTCAGCCATAGGTCCGCGCCGACCAGGCCGCCGATATTCTTGCCTGCGGCGTTCGTCGTGCCCTCGACGTTGGGGCCGGCGCACGTTGCGTCATGTCCGTCATCGCACAGATTCGGCGTGATGAACATGAAATTAGGCGTGGTCTCGAGTCGCTTGAGATCTTCGTACAGGTGTCCCTGAAAGGCGTCCGGTTCACCGGCTGCACCGACGGTCAGCTTGCCGAGCGGCACCACGTGCCGATTGCAGCGTGCCGCATCGTCTATCACCGAATGGAAATAAGGAAACGGATTGTGGCGCGTCGCATACTGATCCGCGGCCTCTGCGCTGTTGGAATGGTCGACACCGTTGATAGGCGGGTGGGCGCAGTCCGCTCCACCGAGCGGATCGGGCGAACCGTAGTCGCGGGCCGGATCATTGCCCATGTCTTCGGCGTAGCCCCGCCACCTGATCGCGGCATGACCGCCATCGTCGTCACCCCCGCGATCTTGGCCACGCGAGCGATTTTCGTCCCGCGAGCGATTTTCGTCCAACTGGTCGCCAATGGTTTGCGCGCCATGCGTATCTTGTGTGGGCGCGGGGAACACGCAGCCGTCGCCGACGACCTGTCCGGGGAAATTCGCGGTGTCTGCGGCATCCGTGCCCGGAGAGACGTTCGTAAATCCGCCAACCAGAGGTGGCGTCGCCAGCGAGGCAAGATTCAGACAATCATTGTTCTGAGAGGGCGCGCTCTCTTGGCCCGAGACCATCGAGACGTAGTTGCCCAGGCTCACATGGCTGGTGGCGAAATAGTTGGTGATGAGTTCGCCCTGCTTGAGCAAGGTCGAGTTGAGGTAGACCGCGGGTGAGGCCGGCCCAAAGGTCGCGGTGAAGCTTTCGTTCTCGAGGACAATCACCAACACGTGGTCGATCGCGCCCTCGGGGGCCGCAGCCCGCGCGATGGGCCCATCACCGGCGGCAGCTAAAGAGGTGCCCGCAATTGTGCCAAGAAATGTCAGGGCAGCGATCGCCATTGAACGCCGCACTCCAACAGATTGAAGGTGCTTCAGGTTCATATCGATGTCCTCATTGCTTCTGGGAATTGGTGGAAATGCGCACGCTAGCAATTCAGAATGACAGAGCAATGACATCGCCCCGGGGAGGTCGCGCGTTGCGTTGCAGGCGGCACTCCCGCATCCTACGACCCCGACGGGAAAAAGACCCAAGAGACGCCTTGAACATCGTATTGACCCACCGCGCTGATATCCTCGACGCAGCTCCGGCCCCATGACGGATTCTCCGCGGGCCGTCTTTCTCAGCTATGCATCGGAAGACGCCGACGCCGCATTGCGGATTTGCGAAGCGCTGCGCGCCGCCGGCATCGAGGTGTGGCTCGACCGAAGCGAACTTCGCGGCGGCGATGCCTGGGACGCCACGATCCGCAGACAGATAAGAAGCTGTTCGCTATTTATTCCCTTGATCTCCGCGAGTTCGCGTCTGCGCGCCGAGGGATATTTCCGCCTCGAATGGAAGCTGGCCGTGGATCGATCGTTTTTGATGGCCGGCGACAAGGCGTTCCTGGTGCCGGTGGTGATCGACGGCACGCACGAAGGGGATGCCCGGGTGCCGGAGAAGTTCTGGGAGGTGCAGTGGACACGGCTGCCGGGCGGCGAGCCCTCGCCCACCTTCATCGAACGAGTGACGCGCCTGCTCGCCCCACAGCCGCTGCGACCGCCGTGGAGCGCCGCCGGGTCTGCTGCCACCGCGTCGGGCACCGCTCCACCCGGCGCCGGCGCGTCGGCCGCGGCTGCGTCGGCTCAGCCGTTCGAGCAGAAGATCGTCTCCGCACGAAAACCAGGGCGGCCGCGTTTCGGACTGATCGCGTTGTGGGCGGCGGTTATCCTTGCTGTCGGCTATATCTTGCTCGACCGTTTCCGCGCTACCCCGCCTGCGACCGCCCCGGCGTCCCGGACGACCTCCGCGCCAATGAGCGAGCAGTCAATCGCGATTCTGCCGTTCGTTGATATGAGCGAGAAAAAGGACCAGGAGTACTTTTCGGATGGGATATCCGAAGAACTGATCGACCTCGTCACCCGTGGGACAACCCTGCGGGTGCCGGCACGGACCTCCTCGTTCTTCTTCAAAGGCAAACAGGTCACGATCGACGAGGTCGCAAAGGCGCTGGGGGTCACGCACGTGCTGGAAGGCAGCATCCGCAAGTCAGGCAACACCATCCGGGTCACGGTGCAGCTGATTCGCGCCAACGATGGGTACCATCTCTGGTCCGCAACCTACGACCGCGAACTCAAGGACATTTTCAAGGTTCAGGACGACATCGCCGCCGCTGTTGTCGAAGTGTTGAAGAGCAGGCTTGCGGCGCCCGCCGCGGTCATCTTAGGCCGGCCGGCCAATCCGGAAGCTTATAGCGAATACTTGCTCGGCAAACAGTTGTTCAACCGCGGCAATCCGGCAGGATTCAAGGGCGCGATCGAGGCCTTCCGTCGAGCCATCGGGCTCGATCCCAGCTACGCAGCAGCGTACGCGGGACTGGCGACGGCCGAGGCCTACTGGGCCGACAATGGGGGCGAGCCCGCCGACGTCGAGCGCGCGCTAACGGATGCCGATCAAGCGATTGCGCTCGCTCCGAAGCTGGCCGATGGCTACGTGGCGCGCGGCTGGTTGCGTATCAGCCGCAAGTGGGACTGGGCCGGAGCGCAGGCGGATTTCGAGAAGGCGCTACAGCTCGATGCCGGCGACAGCACGACGCTGCGCCGCTACGGCAGCCTGATGGCCGCACTCGGACGGGTGCCGGAAGGCATTTCGGCCGCCAAGAAAGCGATCGACGCGGACCCGTTGTCAAACGCCGCATGGGGGAATCTCGGCGTCTATTACAACGGGCTCGGACAGTATACGGACGCACGCAAGGCGCTAAAGCGGGCGCTCGATATCAATCCCGATTCGGTCTACGCTCATTGGAATCTCGGGCTGACCGAGTTGCTCGAGGGGCATGCCGATAAGGCGCTGGCTGCATTTCCCGAGTCGAATGCGACCGCCTTTCATCAAGCCGGCGTCGGGATGGCACAGCACTCGCTGCATCATGCCCCGCAATCGCAGGCAGCGCTCGACGCGCTGCTCGCGACCATGACCGAGCGATGGGCGTACCAGATCGCCGAGGTCTACGCCTGGCGCGGTCAACTCGACCAAGCCTTCGATTGGCTGCAGCGCGCGTATACCCAGCGCGACGGCGGCCTGATCCAAGTCAAATACGATCCGCTGCTAAAATCGCTGCGCAGCGATGCGCGTTATCAAGTGCTGCTGCGCCAGATGAATCTGCCGCCCTAAAGCGCGGCCGCGTCTCGCGCTGCTGCCTCAGTCGTGTCCGTGGTCCTCGTCGTTATCGACGATGACGATGGTGCTGAAATTCGATGCGCCGCTGCGCAGGGTCGCGCCCGGCTTGGCAGGATTCGACAGCGTCGCGACGACAAAATAAGTGTAGGTGAGGTTGGCTCCCTTGTGGCCCTCCGAGTCGCCGTCGTGGTGTTGCCGAATGACGTCGAGATACGAGGTGACCGTGCCGGGCAGCGTCGCCAGCAGTACCTTGGTCGAAAGCGTGGCCGCAGTGACCGCGCTGCCTGCGACCCGGTAGAGCTGGTAGCTGATCACGGTGCCCACGGGCGGCGCTGCCCAGTGAAGCTGGACGCCGCTCGAGTTGCTGGTGGTGTTAAGCGAACTCGGCGTACCGCCGCCGGCCGCTATGGCGATCACGGGAGTGGGTTCACCTTGGCTCAAGGGGCCATTGAGCGGCGCACCCAAATCGCCATACCCCAAATCACCGTAGCCTAAGTCACCGTATCCCAAATCGCCGTAGCCTAAGTCGCCATACCCTAAATCGCCGTAACCGAGATCGCCATAGCCTAAATCGCCGTAACCGAGCTCCGTCGCTTGCGTGTCGAGCGACAATCCGCCGCCCAGCGGCGGGGCCGGCGGAGTGGGCGCGATCCCGGTGGCCGGATCAACGACGCTATAGCTCAAGCCCCGGCTGCCGACGCTGCGGCGGCCGCCGACCTGGCGCAGGTCCATGGTGGCGTAGTCATTCGCGCCGGTGAAGGTCTCCCCGCGGACGCCGTCAAAATTCACGTCCTGGGACTGCGTCCCGGCGATGACGCCGTCTGCGTTCCAGTCGATGGCCGCAACCGTGGTCGCAGAGGAGTCGGCGGTAATATAGGCGGCCTCGGAAGGACTGACGAGCGTGCCGTCGCAGTGCCGCGATGCGGGGCTAGTACCGAGCGCCGCATTGATGGAGTTACCGAGCGGCGCGTACCAGCGCGCGCCGTACATGGCGGTGACACCGAAGCCCGTGCCCTCCGACAGCGCGTTCTCGTTGAGCGTCGGCAGCTGCTGCCGCGAATAATCGATCACCGGCATGCCTTGGCCGTTCCATAGGCCGCGGACCTGGAACAGGTAGTTCATGATGCTCTGGTAATTCGGTTTGCAGTTGGCCTCGAGCAATCCGGATGGCAGCACACCGCTGTGGTGCAATCCCAAATTGTGGCCGAGCTCATGCATCAAGGCCGATCCTTGGACGAAGCTGGTGCCGACTTCGTTGTCCCATAGCCCCAACGTGACCATCAGGTCGCCGCCGTTCGTGTCGGCGATTCCTGAGTTGGCAACCGGCTGCAGCGCATTCTCGATCGACGGGTAACCGAGTGCGTGGGCCATGAGCGCATAGTGGAAGATGTCTTTGCGGTTGCGCGGCATGCGCGGTTCACAGCCTGCCTGGCCCGCGGCACAGGGGCTCTTATGGGTGGCAATATCCACCGGCGCGTCGCGATAGGCACGCTCACCGTTCTTCCATCCGACCACGCCCGCGTAGCCGGGGAACGCGCAGGCGATGGGCGGACTCGAGCCGGCCAGCGTGCCTGCCGTCGTGCAAAGCGTTTCTGCAATGATGCCACTCTTCGCGCCGGCAGCGGCGGGGATGATGGCGCAGTCGGGCGTCCACGTGGCCGCCGCGGCGCACGTGGCGGCCGTCACGGTGGCGGCTGGTTGATAATTGCCGCCCACATCGAAATGGATGTGAATCGGGCACGGGCCCGTAGTTGCTGATGGCGAACAGCTGCCCTGCGCGACGAGCGAGGGGCGCGGTGCTGCATTGTGAAAGGCCGTGGCGATGGCATCGAGTGCGGGCTTCGTGGGCAAGTGCGTGTGGCCGTCGCTCCCCACCATATAGTCGATTTGCACGAACACGTCCTGAACATCCGGGCTTGCGCCCATGGCCTGCAGATTGGGCAGCGCGTCACCGGTGGGCTCGGTCAGGGGCCAGCTGCCGTAGACTGACGCGAGCCGGGAGGGCTTCGAGGACCATTCGGACTGCGCTTCCCAGACATCGAGCAGTCCATCGCCGTCGCGATCCTGCACGACCGTGCTAAGCACGGACACGCCGAAGGTCAGGCAGCCGCAATTGCTTTTCGCATCGCCCGTCACGGAGACCCCCGCCTTCATGGCGCCGGGCTCGAGCGGCAGCGGGAAGGTAATGACATCGATTCCAGTGCCGGTCGCGCCTACTGGGTTGCCGCCGCCGCCGGCGCCGACAAAGGGGTTGCTCGCCACTTTCCGGTTGTCCGCCGCCGCGAGCGTACTCGTGACCAGCACGGTATTGTTCAAGGCCGGCTGACCGTTACCGACGATCTGCGTCAGCTTGGCATTCGGCGCAGCACGTGAAGCCTCGTAGAATCCTTCCATGGGCAGCGACAGTGGAGCTCCCTTGCTCAACGTGAATCCGCCGTCGTATATGACGATGGACTTGAGCGGCATCTTGGGGGCCGAGTAGGCAAGCGGCAGACTGTTGGGGTCGTATCCGGCCACGCGGTAGACGATGACCAAGCCGGCACCCAGCGTCGAGGGGAGTCGACCTGCGCGACCGGCATCCGGCAGCGATACCTCATGCGGGCCCGCCGCCACCACCTGCACGGGACGGGTCGGGTCGCTCGGCGTGATGCGCTCGAGATAGGGCAGTACATCCGTGCGATAGACATAGACGCTCGAGCTTGCGCCGCCGCTCGAGCTGCCGTCGCCGTCATCTTCCTCGTGATCGTCACCTTCTCTGGTCGCGCAGCCTGGGGAGCCGCCCTGATTGACGAGGACGGCCCCACCGCTGATGTCGTTCTTCTGGAATTTCGCGCCGGCGAGCGTGGAGGCCACCGGCCCGCCGTTGGCGGCCAGCGTTTCCCAGTAGAGGTAGGCCGCGACGATCTCGGCGCCGGCGGGAATCTGACTGGGGTCGATGGTAATCGTGCCGGTGGCGATGCCGTTGACACCCTTGCCGCGCAGTCCTACACCGGCGGCGACGTAGTCCCCCGTGACAAAGTAGTTCTTGAAAAAACTTAACGCTTGATGGGCTTGCGCGGACGGTGCGCCGAGCACGACGAAGGCGAGGGTTAAAAAAATCGAGCGCGCAGATAGCCCGCGGCAAGTTACCGGAATGCTTTTCAAGGCCGTAATCTCCCTTCCCCTGTGTCGCCGTACTCTAGCAACTTTTGTCGGCGCATGCTGCTCAGGTGCTTGCCGTATGCGCGCGAGAGCGAGCGATGCCGACGTGCGCGCGCCGTCAGTTCACATAACGTGTAGGAAGCTAACCAGCAAAGCACAGTTTCGTTAAAGCAGTGTTACCACCGCGATGTTGATTCCCGGCGTGCAGCGCACGCGCTCGCTCAGTTGCGAACCGCCGTAGAATTGAGCTCCCCCGCGGATTGCGCAAAAATGGAAGGCCAAAGGAGGCCAGTTATGAGTACTCAGAAAGCACATGTATTTTCGCTCCGCGGCGTCAAGGCCGTCGCACATCCGATCACGAGCCTGCGGAAGCATTCGCAACAGACTGCGCATTTTCAAATTTCGGTGGATTCCGGGCTGGGTGCAGCGGGGACGACCATCGCCGACGCCCTTCTGGCCACCTGCGAGCAGGACTTCGCCACCCTTCAATCCTATTTTGGCGGGATCACCCCTGCGTCGCTCCCTTTTCATTTGATCATCACCTCCGGCAGTCAGGGCGCATCGCACGCGACGTGCGCGGCGACGGCCTTGTCCATCGGTGCGCATTCAGGGCCTGTGCCTTTCATGCGTTCACTGGTCATTGCGGAAGAGGATGAAGTATTCGAAGCCAGTTTCGGTCACGGCTGGGATTGCGGATTCAGTAACGGGGAAGGGCTCTCGCGCGTCCTCGCGAACGACATGGTTCCAGGGGTTGAGCCGCAAGGCTTCGTATCCCCCCCGGTCTGGCTCGACGGACCCTCCGATGTCTCCGGGGTACTGCGCGAAGATTGGGTCAGCAAGACGGACCAAACCGATACGAATTATTTTTCGATCGGCTGCTCGGTGTTGTTTCTAAACTGGATGAGGTTTCAGCTCAATTTCTCGTGGAAGCAGATCATCGCAGCGGGAGCGCCCACGCTCGGGGAAACCTACCAGAATTTGACCGGCAAGAACGATGGCTGGGCGGCGTTCAAGGCGCTGATCGATTCAAAGTTTCCGCCCGGCAAGCCTTCCGGCGTAACCACCGATAATCCGTTTCCTCTTTAGAGGTGTGCAAAGGCATTGCCGGCGATCTTCGGTGTGCTCGCCGACTTGGGTCAAAACCAACCTTAGAGAGCGTGGTTTGTTGGGCACATTTTATTCGCCTGGCTGATTGCAGCCAATTCTCCTTCGGCAAATCCAGCCTCTCGCAACAATTCTAGAAGGAAATCGGTTTTGCCGTCGACATATGAATCGATGTTATTCGGAAAACGCCTGGCCAGCTCTTTCTTAAGCAGGCCGTATTTTGCGGCTGCCGCGGCGCTGTTTCTTAGGCAATCGCGTATTGCGAGATGATTCTTGAGCGCCACGGCACCTTGAACGCAAACATATAGGTGGTGTGCCGGTGTGCCGACGGGACTTGCAAACGCCTCTCGATCCGCAATTCCAAAATTGCCTTGATGCACGTATCCCAGCGGGGATAAACGCTTAATAATCGTGGGGACGACGGCAGAGGAATCAACAACGATATCAATATCGATGATGGGCTTCGCTGCGAGCTCTGGGACGGCTGTACTGCCTACATGCTCGATAGAGATCGCTAGCTCAGATACAGCTTCCGCGAGGCTTGAACGCAATAATTCGAATTGAAGCGGCCACGAGGAATCGTAGTCAACAACGGTGATTGATTGCTCTGGCTTCGGCATGAAAGGCTGGAAGTGGGAATGCCGGTTAAAGGCGTTGGTTCGCGCCCGTTCACGGAACTCATTAGGATCGTCGCCCAAGAGGTAGCGGGCACCCGCCCCGTTCACGCGCGCGACATCTCCAGGATTGTAAAGTGCACAGCGCTTTAGCGAAAGACAGCCGCACCCAATGCAAGCGGTCAATGAGCTGCGCAATCGAGCCAGCACGGCGATCTTTTCATCGAGCAATGTAGTCCAAGCCGCGGAGATCGTCTCCCAGTCGGAAGCGGTGGGTGTTCGGTTGTCGGGCAAGCGTGCGAGGGCCGACTTGATTTTGTCCAAGGACAACCCCACCGTCTGCGCCGCTCGGATAAAGGCCAGACGCCGCAGCACAGCACGCGGAAATCGCCGTTGCTTGCCGGTCGTGCGTAACGACTCTATCAAACCCACGCTTTCATAGAATCGAATCGCGCTGGCGGCAAGCCCCGAGCGATCCGACAATTCGCCGATGCTGATTTCATCCATGTTGGGGATCGGGAGTGCTTGACTTAAAGTTAACGTTAACTTGTATAAAGTTGCTTGGCAAGGGAAAGGAATCGCCGATGAATCTGATGTTGGACCCCGAAGAAACTGGTGACGCCGTCGCAGAACCGCCTTGGTCACGCGATCTGGATGATGTGGCCTTGGTGCGGACGGTCGCCCAATTAATTGCGAGACCGAAGTGCACGCGTTCGGACTCCTTCGTCATTCATGCGCCCCTCGAGCTGCTGGCGCGTGCCGATCTACTTCTTCGAAGTCAAGGGGCTTCACGATCCGCTGTGCGTGCCCGCATCGCCGCCATTGCAACCGAATATGCAATGGGCGATGAAATCGAAGACCCGCGATATTGCTTTTCCAGCCCTGCGAGAGCGCTTGTTCAGCTCGCGGCATCCTTGCGCGCGGGCGATGGCGAAGGGACGGATGCCAGCATTACATTCTTATGTTCGAGGCTGTCGGCCCAGGAACTTCGCGCTGCACTCGCCGATGAGATCGTGCCCTTCCTAGGCTGCGCCGGTCACGCGCCTATCTTATTGGCCGCATTGCCGGAGGCAACCGCGCACTTGGGCAACCTTAGCGGCTTACTGCGAGCGCCGGTACGCGCCTTGGCCTTCGGGCAACGTCTACGGTGGATCGACGAACCGCAAGTGGAACCGGCATGGGATACGCATGGCGATGTATTCGAGGCCTTGGCAGAGCCTGAACACGTATTCTCGCCTAACACATCCATCGCTCCCACGATGTTGGCCGTGGAGGCGAAAGGCTTCGCGGCCCGAGTCCTTTCGCCGGCTTTAAGAGGCCGGTCGCTTTCTGAATGTCGGTCTGCCTTGATGCGAATCGCCGCTCTATCGATGCTGCAAGACGAGCCGGCGAGCGCGCCCTACGGCTGGACGCATTGTTTAACACTGCCACAAGCGCTTTTGTCGCTCGCCCCTTATTCAACCGATTCGAGCCGTTGCGTCCGCGCGGCAGCCACGTATGCCCTAGGATTTCGCGCGACATTGGGACGCGTGCGCCTCGATTCAGCACGGAGCGCCAAGCCGTCACGGAGCGTCGCATCGCTTATCGCGCATGCCGCCGCTCATCCCGACACTCACCTCGTCAAATACACTCTTGCCTGCCTGAAGGCTGCGGACGAAGACCCCGACGCGCGAGAACTCTACCTTGCAGCGGCCTCCTATCTCGGCGATTGGTGGGCGACGCGGTCGCTCCAGCCTGAGGTGCATGCCGGCAACCACGAATAACCCCGAGCGGAAGGGTTATCCCCTTTGCCAAGACTTACGATACCTCGAATGTCTCTCCGACGAGTTCTTCGCTCTTTCGCCAGAGTCTCTCAGCCATATCGGGGTCAAGCGCATAAGCCCGCACGCCCTCGCTGATGGCGTTCAGGGTCGCACCATCCGGCACGACTTTGCCTACGTGGCAGTTTTCGCAATACTGGCCCCCTATCTCCTCAGCCTGGGCAACGACACCGGCCCACACCGACGTTGCGGCTCCCTGAGGAATGGTTTTCCACTGAAAAGGTGGCTTACCCTCTGCAGCGAGCTGCTTGTTCATCTGAGCGATTATCCCTTGCACGCGGCTCCCATCCATGTGGCGGCCCAGCTCAGTCTGTATACCTCCTGGATGCACGGCGGCCGCGCGAACGCCACGCTTCCGATGCCGTTGATCGAAGGCGACAGCAAACAGAATGTTCGCCGTCTTGGATCGACCGTAGGCAACGATGGGGTCATAGGCCCCCTTCGTGAAATTCGGGTCGTCGAGGTCGACATTGGAGTAGCGGTGCCCCGCGGAAGAAAGATTAATCAGCCGCGACTCCGCTCCCATCAGCGGTGCGATGCGGTTGACCAGCACAAAATGGCCCAAATGATTAGTGCCGAACTGAGTCTCAAAGCCATCAGCCGTGTGACCGAAAGGCGTGGCCATGACGCCGGCATTTGCAATAATCAAGTCGAAGCGTTGACCCCGGTCTAAAAGTTCGTTGGCGCAGATGCGCACGCTTTTCAAACTGGCAAGATCGAGAGAAATCAGCTCGAAGGTCCCGCCATGCGCCGCCGCATCCTTTCGCACATCGGCGGTTGCGGTTTGGGCCTTGTCCAAATCCCGCGCCGCGCCCACTACTTGGGCGCCATGCGCGACCAAGGCCCGTGCAGTTTCCACGCCCAGTCCAGCAGAAACGCCCGTCACGAGAATCCTCTTGCCTCGCAAACTCACGCCGGACAAAACAGAATCCGTTGTCGAGCTCGCCCCAAATGAATTCGCCATTCGTTTTCTCCTGCTAACCCAAAGGCCTGCCGTGACGCGGGCGATTCGTATTGACTAGCTGTCATGACAGCAGTTAAAACGTAGAGTGTCTCCGCTAAAATATAATAAACGGAGAGTGTCTCCGTATGCAAGTATTTTCATATGCCGCCAAAAAGATCAAAACTCCCCCGAAAGCCACGCGCAGATGCGCAGCGCAATCGCGAGCGCATCCTCGAGATTGCGAAACAAGCGTTCACTCGGTCGGGAGCGAACATCAGTCTCGATGATGTCGGCAGACAGGCGGGCGTTGGCTCTGGAACCCTGTACCGTCATTTCCCCACTCGCGATGCGCTCATTGAAGCGGTTTATCGTACCGAGGTGGAAAAGTTAGCAGCGGCGGAAAAGGAACTTGCCACGACAATGGCACCGATTGAGGCGTTACGCGCGTGGATGCTGCTTTTTGTCGACTACATCGCGACCAAGCAGATCATCGCACCGGCACTCAACACCCTGGTTGGCAAGCCTTCGAAATTGTTCGAAGCATCCGGGGCGCAAATCAAAGGAGCGATTCATGCGCTCGTCGAGCGAGCGATCGAAAGCGGGGACATCCGTTCCGATCTCGATCCGCTGGATCTGCTGCGTGCTTTGATCGGTGTCTCGAACGTTGCGTCAGCGCCTAACTGGGCCCAAAGCGCGAGGCGACTCGTGCAAATCTTGATCGTGGGTTCGCGGCCGATCAAGTAGGCCCTCGAATCCGAGGCGCGAACGCAACATCACCGCGAGATGGCCTTGCACATCTCATCCGTCAGTCCTAGACTCGGGTTTGACATAAAAAATTGCCATTGATTGGCAGTGGATGAACAAGTCGATCTAACCCGGGTGCCGACCCGGGCAGCTGCGTGCGTTTCCGGCGCGGCACGGGATCGGCTTGTGGAGGGATTCGATGCTCGTAGGGATACGCGGTCGCGGCAGCTCTGCAATCGTCATCGCTAGGCCCATTGCGGGCCGAGCTTCCTATAACCCCGCGAGAACCTGCCCGTCACTGTCAACCCCGCGAGAACAGTTTCTATTTAAATATTCACTAGGGAGTCCTGCATGAAAACTCTACGACTTGTCGGGAGCGTTGCGGTGCTGGCGGTCACGATGAACGTGGCCGTTGCGCAACGAACGGATACCGCAGGCGATACCGCCGCCGCCGTTTCCGGAAATGAGCTCAGCGAGGTGATTGTCACGGGAACGCGCCGTCTGGATCGCACCGTCGCCGAATCCTCGGCACCGATCGATGTGATCAGCGGCACGGAGCTTCAGAGCTACCCGGCGGCCAACATGCTCGATACGTTGTCCAATTTGGTGCCGTCCTTCATCGTCGGGCAGAACGCGATTTCCGATGCGTCCAGCTTCGTCCGATCTCCGTCTCTGCGAGGCCTGCCCTCGGACGAGATGCTGGTCATGCTCAATGGCAAACGCATGAACCGCTCGGCACTGGTGCAGGTGTACCAGGGCGGGGAGACCGAATTGGCCTTCGGTTCACAAGGCCCGGATCTCAATTCGATACCGTCTATCGCGGTCAAGTCGCTCGAGATTCTGCGCGACGGCGCCTCTGCGCAATACGGCTCAGATGCCATCGCCGGTGTGCTCAATTATCAGTTTAAAAATAGCCCGAGCGGCGTGCAGATCGACGGGCGCTACGGTAAATACTTTCCGGGCAACGGCTGGCCCCGTGATGGGGGCGATGGGCAGTTAGCGGCCAATGTGGGCTTGCCCTTGGGCAGCCAAGGTTTCGCGAACTTGAGCGCCGAATGGGCTAGGAACGAACAGACCGTCCGCAACCCAACCCGTCCGTCGGCCTTGGCCTTCGCCGAAACCTATCCCAATCTCGCCCCGCAGTTGCCGAATTACCCGGGGCCGGTGCAGCAATGGGGGACGCCGCCGTCCGACAGCGTCAAGGCCTTCCTCAATTCCGGCATCAAGCTCGACAATGGCGATCAGGTGTATTTTTTCGTCAATTACGCCAACATTCAAACGAACGAGAGCTTTAATTACCGCTTGCCGAAGACCGTGACCGATACCAGCGGCAACGTCTGGGGCAATCATCCCGCGTTCAATAATATATACTTGGATCCGTGCACCGCAGCGATGACCGGTTGCCCGACGGGCGGCTACATCAACGATTCGAACACCTTCAATTTCAATTCAGTTTACCCCGCGGGCTTTACACCGCGCTTCTACGGCGTCACGCAGCAATTCTTCGGCGCGGCGGGCTATAAAGGCACGAACCGCTGGGGCATCAACTACGATATATCGGGCACGACCGCGCAAAACTCGCTGGCCTTGTCCTTGAAGGACTCGATCAATCCGTCATTGGGGCCGCTATCGCCCACCAGTTTCTATGACGGCAAATTCATTCAAAAAGAAAACAATTTCAATCTCGACTTAAGTTACCCCTGGATGGTTCCAGGCCTTGCCAGCCCGATTTCGATCGCGGGCGGTCTCGAATGGCGCGACGAGAACTATCAGCAACTGCTGGGTGATCAGGCGTCCTATGCGGCGGGCCCGTATTCCTCGCAACCGCTTTATAACTGTGCCGGCACCGTCTGTACGCCCGCTCGCGATGCCACCGGTGCGCAAATCGTGGCGACGCAGTCAACCGCTTCCAACGGCTACGGCGGCATTTCCGCCCCCGTCGATGCCTCTGAAGTCAGCTATGCCGGCTATCTGGATGTGGAAGCCGATGTGGTCCGCAATCTCACGCTCGGCCTTGCGGGGCGCTTCGAGCATTACGCCTCTTTCGGCAACACCACGCTGGGAAAATTTCAGGTTCGCTACAAGGCGGTGGATTGGCTCGCCTTGCGCAGTACCGTCAGCACCGGCTTCCATGCACCCACGCCCGGACAATCGAACGTGGAAACCTTGAGCACGACATTCTTGCCGGGCACCACCACGCAGGTGCAGATCGGCACCTACCCCGTCACCAGTTCGATTGCCCAATTCTACGGCGCGGTGCCGCTGAAACCGGAAGAATCGACCAACATCAGCGCCGGCATTGTGCTGACCCCGATAGACAAGCTTCTGGTCACCATCGATGGTTACCAAATTAAGGTTCGCAACCGAATCGGGATCTCCCAGCAATTCAACGTCACGGCCGGGGATATCATCAAGCTTCCTGCTCTCCAATACGTTGGAGCGGGCGGAACCGTGCAGTACTTTACCAATGGCTTCAACACCAAAACCCAAGGCGTGGATCTGGTGGCGACTTATCCCTTCCAGCTTGGACCAGCCGGGAGCCTGGACACGGCCTTTGCGTATAACTACAACAAGACCGATGTCACGAAATACAATCCCAACGTCATCAGCGCGGCGCGCATCATCGACATCCAGCACTATGCCCCGAATAATCGCGCGAACCTCAGTGCGAGCTGGGGCTTGGGACCGTTCCGCACGGTGCTGCATGAGAATTATTACGGAACGTTTCGCGACCAGAACGACTATCCCGGGCAGCTGTTCTCGGCCAAATACACCACGGATCTCGAGGTGGGGTATCAAGTACTTAAAAACCTGCTGGTGGCTGTCGGCGGACGCAACATTAACAACCAGTTTCCCGACAAGATCGCCAACACCAAAGCCAGCCCCATCTACTCCACCACCGGCGGAGAATCGGACGGTGAATTTTACCCGCGCACCGGAGGTCCGTTCGGATTTAACGGCGCGTTTTGGTACGTGCGCATGAGCGCATCATTCTAACGGGTATTTCGCGCCGGTCCTGACGAGGACCGGCGCGTCCCCTTGGCGAGGCGTCAGCTCCAAGCGTGGCGTCAGACAAAACCTGTCAGACGCATGCCGAAACGCTCTCACGATAACGGCGCTTTCTCCTTAAGCGTTATGACCAGTCGTTGCAATTCGCCGGACGCAACGACGTCCTAGACTATGGGTTATGGGTGGCTCGTGTACACGTGCTCTTTTGTATCCTCTGATGTTGGGCCTCTGCGCGCCCATCGTTGGGGGCTGCTCAAGCGAGCGGCTTCAGCGCTCGGGCGACAAAGTACAGGAGAAGCTGGAGCCCACAGAGCGGGCGTTGCAGCCGACCGTCAGTGCCTTTGAATGCGGCGGCGGGAGCGTGTCCGCCGCCATCGCGGAGTGCCGGGCGGAGGGTGGCCATACGGGGCACTGCGCGATCGTAGCAGCCAACGCGGGCGTGGCGGGGGCGACGGTGTGCTATTCCTACGCGGCCGCGATCAAGAAGCGCCGCGAGCAATTGGTCGGACAAGAGGACCAGTTGGATTCGCAGATTCGCTACCTGCAAGATGTCAATCAAGATACCGAGGTGTTGAACACCGAACTCAGCGGCAAGATAGTCGAAGTGACCGCACGCACTGACACGGCGGTCGACTCCCTGGCGAAGGGGGAGATGACTCAGACGGAACTCAATCAGTTACGCGCAATTCTCGATCACGAACTAACCGCCGCCCAGCACCAGCTTGAGACCATGTCGCGGGAGCTGCAAGCAGCGCAGCAATATCGACGTCAAGCTCCCGAGGCGGCAAGGCTCGACGCAGAGATCGCGCGACTACAAGAGCTGCTCAATCAGGCGCAGCGCGACACCGGCGCCTTGGCGCTTCAACGGCAACGCATTTAAAAGATCATGTTGGCCACTAAAGAGGGTGGTGCGGGCATTGTCCTGATTGGCACGGCGCTCCTGCTTGGCGGCTGTGTGTTCGATCAGTTGCAACGCTCGAACGAGAATGACATCCATCGGGTTGAACAGAAGCAGGCCGATCTCCAGGCCGAGCAGGACAGATCGGCACGACTTAAGAGACAGGAGGATGAGTTGGTGGTTGAGCTTGGCGAGCGGCAATTTTCACTGAGCGAGTTGAATGATCGGGTCGAGAAACTGCAAGCAGAGAATGGGCGCACGATCGCCGAAAATGAATCGCGGCACCGCGATTACGCAGACTTGATTGCGCGGCTGCATCAAACCAATTCGCAGCTCGCCTCGCTTCAGCGCGGAACCGATGGCTCGATCGAACAACGGCGCGAGCGAGTCGATTACTTGAAAACCCAAATCAAGGCGCAGTTGCAGCTCCTGTTGCACTGATGTGCACCCAGCCGAGGCGAGCCGTTTTCTATCTATTACGCCTAGTCTCCGCCGCCTGGGTTCCTGCGCTGATGATGGCAGGCGCGCTGCAGGCTGCGAGCACCAGCCAATCCTCAGAAACGGCAGTGGACCCCGAGGCCTTGGAAACGCTGCGCAAGCAGGGCGTGAACTTCCCGCGCCAAGATTCTCCCCCCTCGACGGTAACTGCGTTCAAGTCTTACCTGAGGAACAAAGATGCCTACGCCGACTATCTGACCCGCGAGGAGTACTTGCGCTTCAAGCAGGTGCAACAGGAAAAGTACGCCGGGATCGGCTTGGATCTGGAAAGAAACCCGCGCGGCGAAGTCATTTGTTATCCCGACCGGCTGGGACCGGCGGCGAGGGCCGGCGTTGCGGCGGGTGACCGGTTGGTGGCGGTGGATGGGCAATCTATTCAAGGGTGGGCTCTTCCTTCGGTGGTGGCCACCTCCGCCGGCAGTCCCGGATCCGCGCTGGCCATCGAAGTCGCCCGAGGCGATACCCGCCAACGCTTCAACATCATCCGCACGCAGCGCTCGGGCCCGAGCGTATCGGCGCAGCGGCGCAGCGGCCGCGCTGTCCTGCGAATTGCGTCATTTACGCCGAGCACCCGCGAGGAACTCGAGTTCGAACTCATGCATGTAAGGCCTGCGGAAACGTTGATTCTCGACTTGCGCGGCAATCGCGGCGGAGATCTCAATTCTGCGGTTGATTGCGCAATGCTGTTCTTGAACAAAGGCGAGGGCGTGGCGTCGGTGAGGCGAAAGGATGGCGTTCACCCTTTTGTCAGCGTCATCACCGGCCGCCGGCATGGCCGAATGGCACTGCTGTGGCAGGATGAAGAAACAGCCAGTGCAGCCGAAGTTTTTATTGCTGCGCTGACGGAGAATCGGCACGGAACCTCGATGGGTAGCAAGAGCTTCGGTAAGGGCAGCGAACAAGACTTGTTCGTGCTCGGATCGGGGGCCGCCCTCATCGTGACCACCGGCTTCCTCGTGACGCCGAGCGGTCACGAGATCGATGGCCAAGGGATCGAACCGAACAAAGTGCTGCCTAAGGGCATGGAGCCGCCCACGTGGCACTGATTGGACGCATTATTCACGGCAACCTGCGCATCACGGGGCTGATCGGCAAGGGGGCCATGGGATTGATGCTGTTGGTGGAGAACGTCGAGCTGCCTGATCGGAAGTACGCCGTCAAAGTGCTGCGCAGTCCGATAACGACCACGCCTAAGTTCCAAGACCGATTCAGCGAGGAAGCGCGCAATCAGGCCGGTCTCGATCACCCCAATATCGTCCGCGTTCACGATTACTTCCAAGAGGCCGGGCGCTATTTTCTGGTGATGGATTACGTGGACGGTCAATCCCTGCAGAAGATGATCGATGATTCGCGAAGACTGGATGAGCATCGGGCGATCGAAATACTCGACGGGGTCCTGCAGGCCCTCGAATGCGCGCACAGCCATGGAATCATCCACCGCGACGTCAAACCGTCGAACATTCTCATCGACGGGACAGGACGTGCCCGCTTGACGGATTTCGGAATTGCGGTGCGCGCCGGCGGAATGCGCTTGACGGGTACCGGCGTGACGGTGATCGGCACCGCGGAGTACATGAGCCCAGAGCAGATTCGATCGCCGCTGCAAATCGATCCCCGAAGCGATGTGTACTCGTGCGGCATCGTCCTGTTTGAAATGTTGACAGGCGATGTACCGTTTCGCAGCGAGAGCGATTACGCGATTTCTCAGTTGCAGGTGACCGCAGCGCCTCCGGATGCGCGCACCCTCAACCCGGCCATCTCCAAAAGAGTGGCCCGCATCATCGCCATGGCGCTTGCCAAAAATCCGGATGATCGGCCGCAAAACTGCGAGCAATTCCGCCGATTGCTGGCGGGCACGATCAATCCACCCTTCGCGTGGAAACCGCTGGCGTGGGTGGCCGCCGCGGCGATCCTAAGCGTCGCTGCATACCTGTCGGCGCCTCGCTGGGAGCCGCTCATTTCAACATCGCGCTCCTCGACGCCGGCCCCCGGAGCCGCGCAGGCCGAGGACGGCGCAGCGGCCGCCATCCAGAGCTTCGCGCTACTTTGCCGCGAGGCTCAAGTCAAACGCAAAAAGGAAGAAGGCAAAAAGATGGCCGAGCAGATACCCGATTCTGCCGTGGCCGAGAATTTTTCCAGGCAGATCGAGGACGCACAAAGGAACATGGCGGAGTTTGCGCAGCAATACAACCGCAGCCTTAAGCTATTGGCGAAGCTCGACGAGCCCGTTCTCAAACGCGCGTTGCAGACCGGCGCCACGAATGCGGAGCGAGCCGAGGTGGTCAGCCACGTCGAACGCGATGCCAAGTTGATGAAAACGGCGCCCCGTGATATCGATGCGGGGCAGCTCGCGAACAACTGCGGCGGCTCGGCGCCGCGATGATTCCGTTCAGCAGCCGTGCGTGCCGTAGCCGGCAACGCCTTTGTTGAATCCCCGCCATGTGAGCACGAACGCGGCGCAGGTCGCTACCGCCGGATCCGCGACACCGGCTGCATCGACGCCCGCAAGCGTTGCGCTTCCCTCGGCACGAAGTTCGATGAGAGGCCCGGCGGCACGATCGACGTGCAGTCCCTCCACGGTCAACCCATCGATGCGCTGTCCCTTGAGCAACAGGGCCGCGTGGGTGCTGTCCAACAATTTCGTATCTTTGAGTTCGATCCGGGCATCGATGGGCGCCTCCAACGCCCAGAGCCATACCGCGCCCACGCCGGTGGGCCAACGAGGATCGAATCCGCCCCCGCGGACCACCATATTGTCTTGCAAAGTGATTCGGCCCGAGAGCGCCACCGAGTGGAAGCGGTTGCCCAAATGCAGTCCGCCGCCTTCGGTGAGGGTGTCGGCGACGAGATTCTCGGATACGGTGATGTCATGACCGCCGTAAACGGCAATGCCATTCGCCAGGATGGGTGCGACCACGGTGTTGTGTCGAATCATCAAGTCATGATTGGCCAGCTGGTCGGCCCAAGAGGCAATGCCGTCATCGCCGTTATTGCGAAAGAAATTCTCCTCGACGGTGACATGGGAAATCCCGCGATGCAGATTCAGTCCGTCAGCGGTCGTGTCGAAAACACGGACATGGCTCACCAACAAACCCTCGAATGGACCGTCGAGCCAGAGGCCCACCTTGACGTGCTGAATAAATAAATCGTGGACGCGGCTGCCGCCCCCCAGTGCGCCGCCGATGCCGGCCGATTGTTTCTGATCATCGCGTTCGCGGACCTCGCCGATGATGGCGAGATCGTGAATGTCTACCGCCTGCGAAGGATGGGGGGCGTTGCGTCCATATAGCCCAACACCACGGCCTTGCAGGATGGAATACCAGGCGCCGGCACCGGCCATTTCCACGCGGTCCACCTCGACATGGCCATCGAGTCGAAAATGTCCCGGTGGAATCCAAAGCGTTCGCTGAGAAGAGGAAGCCGCGTCGAGAGCTAAGACAAAGGCATCGCGCGAATCCGATTCGCCCCGCGGATCGGCGCCAAAGTCGAGCACCGACAAGGAACGCGGCGGTTGCGGCAGCGGCGCAGGCACCCGCTCAAAATCGACCAGGTCGATCGCGCACCACGCGCTTTTCATCCCCGGGCCCCGCGTGAGCCTCACCACCGTGCCGGCGCGCAACACCTGCTGCAGCAGGAGCCTCGCGTGATCGAAGAAGTGATGAGCGTTGCCGTCCGCCGGATGCTTGGTGAAGGGGTAGCGGCCGTAGTAGCAACAGTATTGGGACGTGACGGGGAGATTGGCTATGGGCTTACCGCTCGCGTACACGGTTAATGTCGCCTCGGTGATCTCGCCTTCGGCAGGATCGGGCAAGGCATAACGCAGCGTCAGTGCGTTGGCGGGCGCGGACAGCGTGAATTCGACAAAATCTTCTTCCGCTTCGAGCAGGACCGCGCGGCGACCGGAGGCTTCCGATGCCAGCGTCGTAAACGTAACATCGGGACCTGCGATGCGGCCGTGGAAGGCTGCGTTCTCCGCCTCATATTCCACAAAATCCAGCCGCGCACCCACACCGGCCGTGACCTTCGGAGCCAAGGCGACCACCGTGGCGGGCGAGGGCTGCCGGGACATGGCGGCGTTGAACAGGGATAGTGCCAACAATACGGGCGGTGCCAACAACAAAGCCGCAACGAGCCGTCCCGTGTAGATGCTGGGGAGCCTCGTCATGTAAAGCCGGCACCTTTTTAAGTTAACAACCGCTCTCAGGGCTACGACACTCGGGAGGACAAAATCCCCCAGTCGAGTTTCAAGAGTTGCCGTGAGGACCCAAGTGCGCGTAGGGTTGCCGCAGGGGATGACACGGCGATGCCGACCATAACAACGGATTCTCGCACCGAGACGTTCGCGAAGCTCTTTTCGGAGAGCCGCCAATCGTTGATTCGGTACATTCAGCGCTTCGTCGGATCCAGCGAGACGGCGAAAGAAATCGTGCAGGAGGCATTTCTTCGCACCTATCGGGAACGCGAATCGGTGACCACCTTAAGAGCGTTCCTATTTTCGACGGCGCGCAACTTGGCGGCCAACGAATACCGTCATCGACGCACAGTAGAGCGAGGGGTAGTGGGGGATTTGGACGAGTCGCGGGTCGATCTTCAGTGTGAGTCGCTGGAATCGGCATTGCTGAGAGACGAGCGGCACCGGCTTATCCAGGAAGCAATCGATCGCCTGCCTTCTCAATGCCGCGCAGCATTTACGCTGCGGGTATTTCACGAGTGCTCATACAAGGAGGTGGCTGAACGCTTGGGGATTTCGGCGAAGACGGTTGAAAAGCACATCGCGAGGGGGATTCGCGATACGCACAGTTATTTAAAGCGACGTTACACCCCCACGAGGCAGGATCATGGGTAAGCTTCATCGGCTGCCGAGTATCGAGGACATCGAGCGCGATGCCAGCGTTTGGCTTGCGCGCATGAACGCCGATGACGTGACGTCTGCCGACCGCGCAAGCTTTGAGGCGTGGCTTGCCGCACATCCCCGCCACGCGAAGTCCTATGCCGAGCTTTCCGCCACGTGGCAGGAACTGGCGGAAAATGGCCCGTTGGTTCGGGCGGTGGGTTTCGGTCAATCGATGAACGCGGCCTCAGCAGCGCCGCCGATGCGTCGACGCTGGATGGCGGGGGCCGTGGCCGCCGGAATCACAGCGCTCGTTCTGGGCGCCGGCTGGAATGCATTCAAGCAAAAAGAAGAAACCCGCTTTCAAACCGCGATCGGCGAACAGGCCGCGGTGGCCCTGCCTGACGGTTCGTCGCTCGACCTCAATACCAACAGTCGGGTGTGGGTGGACTACACCCAGAGGACCCGCGTCATTCGTTTGGAACGCGGCGAAGCCTTTTTTAAAGTAGCCCACGATACGCAGCGGCCGTTCTGGGTGCGTGCCGGCAACTATTGGGTACGCGCAGTGGGCACGGCGTTCAATGTTTATTTGCGGCCGACGGGCGTGGAAGTGACCGTGAGCGAGGGCACGGTCCAGGTGGTCAATGCGACGGGGATTGACTTGCCGCCCTCCGACGCCGCACTGACGTCGGCGGCCGTGACGGCCGGTGAGCAAGCCGACGCACACGGCCACGCCGAAGTGATCCGCGCGCTCAATTCTGCGCAGCTCAGCCGCCTGCTTGCGTGGCGCAGGAGCAGTCTCTATTTTCAAGATCAGCCGCTCGGCGAAGTCGTCGATGAGCTAATGCGATATACCACGCTTAAGATCGAGTTCCAGGATGAGGCGCTTCGGCAGGTGCCGGTGGGAGGAACGTTTCAGACCAGTCCCGAAGGAGCGGAAGCGCTGCTGACGATGTTGCGCGACGGATTCGGCACCACCATCCGGCGCGAGGGGCCCGACCACGTCTACATCGAAGGCGCAGGCCCATAAATCAAAAAATGACCCGGGGGTTTTTCCCCGCTCGCGGGTCGTAATAGCAGACGGTTCGTAAAGAGCCGCAGCAGAAAATACACGGGGGTGTTGGATGAAAACGAGCAATAGGTTGGTTCGGCTGGCGGTATTGCAGGCACTGGCGTGCGCACCGGGCCTTCTTCTCGCGACGCCCGGCAGTGCGGTCGCCGATCCCGCCCGATTCGACATCTCAGCGCAACCGCTGCCGAACGCCCTCAAAAACTTTGCCGCCCAGGCAAAGATGCAGCTTTTGTACCGGTACGATGTGGTCAGCCGCGCGACCGCAAGTCCCGTGACCGGATCGCTCGAGAAGCATGCAGCCTTGGAACAATTGTTGCGCGGCACGGGATTGGAGGCCGTTTACAGCAACGACAACACCGCCACCATCCGGCTCATTTCGGCCGAGGATAAATCCGCCTCCGGAACCAAAGCCGCCGGCGCCGAGAAAGCGACGCCCTCGACCGCCGCGCCGACCACCTCGACGATCGCCGATCGCAATCCCGGATATATCCGGATTGCGCAAGCCACGACGGTCGCGCGGCCATCCACGGATCCTGACAGTAGTGCAGCGGCCCAGGGACCCCTGCAAGAAGTGGTCGTGGTCGGGGTAAAACAGGCTATCTCCACGTCGCAAGAATTCAAAAAAGACGCGAGAACGTTTGTCGATTCAATTTCCGCGACCGATATCGGCGCCTTTCCCGACAAGTCGGCCTCCGACGCGTTGCAGCGGCTGCCCGGCATCACCGTCAATCGTCTGCAGTCCAACGATGACAGCACCCACCCCTCGGGCGAGCCCACGAACATTCTGATTCGCGGTCTTACGCAGGTGCGCACCGAATTCAACGGCCGTGATACGTTTTCGGCCGACTCGGGCCGGGGCCTCAATTTCAACGACATCTCGCCGGAATTGCTGAGCCGTGCCGATGCGTACAAGAATCAAACCGCCGACATGATCGAGGGCGGCATCGCCGGCACGGTGGATCTTCGCACGCGATTGCCCTTCGATCAGGTGGGCCCCGTAATTGTCGGATCTCTGCAAGGCGATTATGGCGACAAGTCGAAGGAGCTCACCCCCGCCTACTCGGTGCTGGCCAGCGATTCCATTGACACCGGCATTGGCCGGTTTGGCCTGTTGCTCGATTACGCGCGCTCGCATGTGATCACGCGCACGCAAAGCGTAATCATGGACAAGATCGACACCTATTGCTCATCGGGCTACGGGACCGTGGCTCATGCCATCGTCAATCCTGATGGCAGCATTCCCTGTACCTCCAATCCATTCGGCGGCACGGGTTGGGCGTACGCGCCGGATGGAATCCGCTATTCGCAAGTGGATTATGACCGCGACCGGATCGGCAGCACCATTGCCGGTCAATACCAGAACAATGAGAAGTCATTGCTCGCGACCGTGCAGTACACGGATTCGAGCTACCACAATAAATGGCTGGAGAATGCCAGCCATGCGATCCTCGACGGCACTTATTTCGGCACGCCGGCCTTCGATCCGCGCGGTTCGACCATCCTTGGACCCGCCACCGGCACCCCGCCGTTGGTGTTTGGTTCGAACGGCATGCTGCAGTCGGGCACGCTGACCCAACCGCACGGCAGTTGGGCCGGAAGCTACTCGCCTAGTATCCAGGATGCGATTAACACCGGCTCTGCAGTCCCCGGGGTACCGTTCGTCAACGATTGCGGTCCCGGCTTTACCTGCGCCAGCAACCGCGACGGCCTGTACTTCCAGGACGAAGCGCGCGATTTCGATCACACCGAGGACACGAAGGACATCTCGGTCAACATCAAGTGGGATATTACTGATCGGCTGCACAGCAATTTTGATGCGCAGTACATCGACGCACGGGTGCACAACAACGACATTCTCGTGGCCACGGGTTCCATGGCCAACTATCAGTACAGCGTCGACGGCAATGGCATTCCGCAGGTCCAACTGCAGCCCGGTTCCAACGTCAATTATGCGGCCGGGGGACTCTCCAATCCGCAGAACTACTGGATCCCCTTCATTCAGGGACATGTGGAAGACGATAGAGGCTATGAGTCCGCATTCCGCGGGGACTTCACTTACGACATCAACAAGGGCGGCTGGCTCGACTCTTTAAGAGCCGGCGTGCGCTACGCCGATCGCAGCCAGAGCGTGAATTATTCCACGTTTAACTGGACGCCGATCGCGGCGAACTGGAACTGCAATGGGCCCGGCTTCAGCGCCTCCAACACCTCGCCGGGCGCCTATCCCTCGTGCGCCGCCGGACACGCACCCTTCTTGGGCTATGGCGCTAACATGTTCGGCACCACGAATTTCAACGGTTTCTACAACAACAGCACATATCCCAACGGCTCGCTGGTGTTCTTGAACAACGCCACCATTACCAATATGTCGGCGCTGGTGAAGGGTTTGAGCGGAGCCACCACCAACTCACCCATTGCCCCAGGCTACGTGCCGATCTGCGATCGGACGGGAGTCACCGTAGACGGCTGCTTCCTGCCCTCCGAAGCGATGCACGTCGATGAACGCACCGAAGCGGCCTACGTGATGCTGGATTTCGGCGGCAGAGACACCAGCATTTTCGGCTTCGTCAACGTCGTCGGTAACTTGGGCGTGCGCGTGGTGCGCACTGAGGAGACGAGCGACGGCAACGTCGGCTACCCAGCGCCGCTCAACCTGCAGAATTCCCCGGCGTGCGGGACGGCTTTGGCACCCGGCTCGGTAGTCAATCCCTCGTGTTATCTCACGCCGGACATCACCGCCTTCGCCAACGGCGGGGCGTCGCCCAACTCGTTCAAGTCCTCGCACACCAATGCGCTGCCGAGCTTCAATGTGCGCTTCGGGTTAACCGAGAAGGACTTCGTACGCTTCGCCTACTCGCGCGCGATATCCCGTCCGGACATCGGCTTGCTGCGCAATTTCGTGCAGATCAATTCGCCCGTCATCAATACTTCTCCCGACTCGCCCTACGTGGTCTACAACTCGCCGACCGCGGCGCATATCCCGGCTAATGTGGTGGGCTACAACTTCGTGTTTAACTCGACGGCGGGCAATGCGAGCCTATTGCCGGAGACTGCGGACCAGTTCGACCTGTCATACGAGCGGTATTTCAGCTCCAGCAGTTCGCTCACCGTCGGCCTGTTCTTCAAGAAGCTCTCGAACAGCCTGTCATACGCCAATTTCGGCCGTACGTTCACCAACAATGGCGCCACCGAGACCGCGGAGATCTTAGGGCCCATCAACGAGAAGGATGGCGGCAGAATCAAGGGTGTCGAAGCGGCTTATCAGACCTTCTTCGACTTCCTGCCAAATCCCTTCAACGGCTTAGGTATCCAGTTGAATTACACCTACGTCGATCAGACCGGCATCAATAACTCCAACCTGATCGACGCCACCTCGGGCGGCGGCGTCGGCGCGGTCGGCGCCGGCGTGCCGGTGGTGACGGGAGTCGTGATCGACTCGCATGTTCTCGCGGGGGTGTCGAAGGACACCTTCAACGTCGTGGGTCTGTACGAGAAGGGGCCGGTGGGTGTACGTCTAGCCTACAACTGGCGCTCGCGTTACCTCACCTCGAATCTCGACTGCTGCATCGGTTTGCCGGTGTTCCAGAAGGCGGCGGGGTTTCTCGATGGCTCGTTGCGCTACTCGATCGGTTCGCATGTCGAGCTGTCGCTTGATGTGGCCAACATTCTGGACACGAAGACCGTCTACCAGCAGCAAATCTTCGGCGATTCCTCCGCGACGCCTGGTGCTGCGGCCGTGTTCAGAGATTCGGGGTGGTCTCTGATTGACCGCCGATACCAAATGGGCGTGCGCGTAAAGTTCTGAGGTCAGAAAGGTATGGTCTGACAGGCAGAGGGCATACTATAGACGGCAGCTAGGGGAGAGTCATGGTGGAGGCCATTCGCAACGTCCATCGATCGCCGCTGCGGGTGGTGATTGTCGGCGGCGGCACCGCCGGATGGATGAGCGCGGCTGCGATAAGGCGTCGCCTCAGGCCGGAAGACTATGCCGTAACGCTGATCGAGTCCGATGACATCGGAACGGTTGGCGTGGGCGAGGCAACGCTGCCGCACATCAAGATCTTCAACGACATGCTCGGTCTCGATGAGGCGCAGTTCATGCGCGAGACTCGGGCCACGTTCAAAATCGGCATACAGTTTTGCGACTGGGATCGGCCGGGCGAGGGCTACATCCACCCCTTCGGTGCGTTCGGCGAACCCTGGGGCGGGGTGGAATTTCAGCACCATTGGGTCCGGGCGCTGCAGGCACGACGCCAACAATACTCGCTTCAAGACTATTCGTACGCGGTGGTTGCAGCACGCAATAATGCCTTCGAGTTTCCCAACGAAGACAAAAAATCCATCCGCTCCACGTACGCCTACGCCTATCACTTCGACGCAGGTCTGTATGCGGCGTACCTGCGCACGTGGGCCCTTGAGCGGGGCGTGCGCCGCATCGAAGGGCAGGTCTGCGACGTCAAACGTAATCCAACGAGCGGTGATGTTCAGGAGTTGACTCTCAAGTCGGGCGAAAGAATCGCCGGGGATCTGTTCATCGACTGCTCCGGCTTCAGGTCGCTGCTGCTCGGCGGCGTCATGGAGGTGGCGTGGCGCGATTGGACCCACTGGCTGCCGTGCGATCGGGCCCTCGCCATGCCGACCCCGAGGAGCGCCGGTGCGCTTACGCCCTATACCCGTTCCACCGCGCGTCGTGGGGGATGGATGTGGCGCATTCCGCTTCAGCATCGCACCGGCAACGGCTACGTTTTCTCGAGCCAGTTCATCAGCGAGGACGACGCCCGAGATGAACTGGTTGCCGCGCTAGGAGGCACTGCGCCGGCGCAGCCGCGCCTGCTGCGGTTTTCTCCGGGCCGGCGCGAACATGCCTGGCGGGGTAATTGCGTCGCGATCGGGCTTGCCAGCGGCTTTCTCGAGCCGCTCGAATCCACCAGCATTTACTTGATCCAGGCCGCCGTCACCGACCTCATCAACCTCATGCCGAGGCCGGGAGCGGCGCCAGACCCACGGCTCATGAATGAGTTCAACCGGCTCAATGACATGCAGTATGAGCGCATCCGCGATTTTCTCGTGCTGCACTACACCGCCAACCGGCGGATCGGCGAACCGCTATGGGACTACGTGCGATCCATGCCCTTGCCGGACAGCCTCGCTCATAAGCTGGCGCTGTTCCGCGCGCGAGCCACCGTACCGAATTACCATTATGGTTTGTTTGCGCGCGACAGTTGGCTCTCGGTCCTTCTCGGGCAGGGGATCATGCCCGAAGGCCACGATCGGCTCGCCGATGCATTTCCGATCGATACGCTCGAGGAGCGGTTGGCGGAACTGCGCGGACGCATCCAAACCAATGTCGATGCCATGACAGCGCATGGCGAGTTCATCGCCAACTATTGCGGACCCGCGGAGACGATGGCTAGCGAGAAGGTGGCGGTATGAGTGCCTCTCCGCCGCTTTCGCGCGTGGTGGTGGTGGGACGGGATGTAGGCTTGTGGCTGGCCGTCACCGCTTTAAATAGCGCGCTTGGGCAGGCGGGCGTGCAAGTGGTCGCGGTTGAGATGCCGACTCGCTTGAAAACTTCCCATATCAGCGCCACGCTGCCGCCGCTCGAAGCGTTTCACACAAAACTGGGGTTAACGGAGCAGTCCCTGATCCGCGCCACGGCGGGCAGCTTTTCCTTTGGGGAAAATGTCGTCGATCTATGCGGCAAGGTGCCCAATTTTTTTCATGCCTGGGGCGCCTATGGAGCACCGATCGAGGGCAGCGCGTTTTTTCCTTGCTGGCTCAAGGCGAGGCGCTTAGGTTTCAACCGGTCCTTTCAACATTTTTGCTTGACGGCCATAGCGTCGCAAAACGGGCGGATGCTGCTTCCCGACGAGGCCACGGCGACATTCGGCCGAACCGACTACGGTTATCACTTGCAAACCATGGCCTATGCTGTGTATCTAAAATCGACCGCGGTCGCACAGGGCGTGCTCCTGTACGAGGCGCAAGACGTCGGTGTCGAGCGGGCAGACAGCGGATCGATCGCCGCGGTGACCATCGACGGCTCGGTACGGCTCGAGGGCGAGCTCTTCGTCGATGCGAGCGGCGAGGATGCCATTCTTATGGGCCGACGCTCAAGCGGCGCGTCCGAAGATTGGCGCGCCCACTTCAACGTCGATCGAGTACTCTTGGCGCGCGCGCCTGCCTTCACATCGATACCGCCCTTTGCGGAAGTTCGCACGGCACGGACCGGCTGGACGGCGTTGCATCCCTCGCAGGTCGCCACGGGCGTGATCCACGCCTTTTCAAGCAGCCTCTTGAGCGATGATATGGCGCTCCAGTCCGCCAGCGCCGCCTGCGGCGTCAAACTGGCCGATGCCTCGTTCCATTCGGTGAATCCGGGAGTCCGATCGCAAGTTTGGGACGGTAATTGTGTGGCCGTGGGCGGATCGGCATGCGTGTTCGACCCGATTTTCGATATCGAGCTTCACGCCCTGCAACTGGGGCTCGTGCATTTACTGGCCCTGTTCCCGGCGAGCGCGCAGTTTGCACCGGAACGCGCCGAATACAATCGGATCATGCGCTCGTACTACGAGCGCATACGAGATTTTCAATGCGCGTTTTATGCCCTGTCGCCGCTCGAGGGGGAGTTCTGGCAAAAGGCCCGCGAGCTCGTTGTGCCTCCCGCGCTGGCACACAAAATTGCCACGTTTCGAGCGCGCGGGGAAATCGCGCCCATGGAAGATGAAACCTTTTCGCCTGAAAGCTGGCAAGTAATTTTCACGGGCCTTGGCCTCGTGCCGGACAGTTGGCCGCCGTCGATAGACAAAATTGCGTCCAATCGAGTCGATCAGGAATTTCGCCGCATACTCGAGTTCATCCAGAAGAAAGTTATCGAGCAACCCACGCACGATAACTATCTCGAGAGCTTATGCCGCCAGGCATGACAGTCGCGCTGAGCGGTTCTTCGGCGCGAGAGAAGGGCAACAGCTTAAGCGAGCTTCCCGAAATACCCGTGGCCTCGATCAGCACCGCCGCGGAACTCGATCTCGCGGTCAGGGCATCGAAACCCGTGGTGCTCAAAGGCCTCTTCGAACATTGGCCGGCTCTCGCCGCGGGCCGGCATTCTCCGGCCGCGCTCAATCAGTACTTCAAGTCCATGGATGGCGGTATGCCCGCCACGGTCATGGAGGCACCGGCCAGCACTCAAGGGCGATTCGGATACAGCGCGGATCTTCGAGAATTCACATTCTCCAAGTATCAGCGCGGCATCAGCGAAACGCTCGATCGCATGGAGCGCCAGGCTGATCGCCCGAATGGGCCCATCATCGCCTTTCAAATGCTGCCGCTGGCCACGCATTTGCCGGCCTTCGTCCAACAAAATCCAATGGCGCTGCTGCCGCAGGTCCCTCCGCTATTGTGGCTGGGCGGCCGCGTACGCACGCAAATTCATCACGACCGGGACCATAACCTCGCCTGCGTGATCGCGGGCCGGCGCCGGTTCGTGCTGTTTCCGCCTGAGCAGGTCGCCAATCTCTACATCGGTCCCATCGATAATCCGCCGCCGCTCTCGATCGTGGACCTGGAGGCGCCTGATTTTCCGCGCTTTCCGCGTTTTGCAAAGGCGCTGGCGGCGGCGCAGCGCGCCGAGTTGGGACCTGGCGATGCGCTGTTGATGCCGCGCCACTGGTGGCATCACGTCACTTCGCTCGATCCTTACAACGCCATGGTGAATTACTGGTGGGGCACGCAGCCGCCGGGGGTTGAGAATCCGTATGACTGCTTCTTGACCGCGTTGCTGGCGATGAAAGATCTTCCCGCGGCGGAGCGGGTCTACTGGCAGGCCATGTTCACTGCCTACGTGTTCCGATCCGGGAGCGATGCGCTGGAGCATATTCCCCCTGACCTTCAAGGCGTTCTCGGCACGGGCCCGGCAGTGCGCGCAGCGCTCAAGCAAAAGCTCAAGGCCTCTTATCTTAAGTAAAGGACAGCCTGCTGATCGGTGGGGCGCCGGGGCACCGCACGGCGTCGGGTTCAAGTACCCTGATTGAGCGAAGCGCCCTGCCGGCGCAACATCGGCGCCGAAAGACCTGTTATTCTTTTCGTGCGCGCGAGGCGCGGCACAATCTCGCCGCGAGAAATTCAGGAATTAATGTGGATGCACCGCTGCCGCAATCTCAAGGGGCTACCGCGGCAAAGGTCGCCGGGGATGCGGGAAGTTATGGCCTACGCTTTCTGCGCAAGCACGCGTGGCGGATGGCGCTTTGGTTTTTCTGTCTGCTGCTGCCGCTGTGGGGATTCGCGGCCCTGGTAGGCGAAGTCCACGAAAAGCAGCAATTTCGGTTCGACGCGCCGCTTCTCAATTGGCTACACGCGCTGGCGACGCCGGCGCTCAATCACCTATTCGTGATGACCAGCCGTGTGGGGTATCTGTGGGGCGTAGTGCCGCTCGATGCCCTCATCCTGGTGTTGCTGATTGTGCTCAGGCGCTTTCGCGACGGCTTATTCTTCGGCATTGCGGTCACCGGGTCGGCGGCCTTAAATATCGTCGCAAAGAACCACTTTGCGCGCATCCGCCCGGATTTATGGCTGTCGATCGCGCCAGAGACAACATATAGCTTCCCCAGTGGCCATGCGATGGGCTCGATGACGCTCGCCATGGCAGCGATTATTCTTTGCTGGCCCACCCTCATGCGCTGGCCGGTTTTGATTATCGGCGTGAGTTTCGTGCTGCTGGTGGGAATTTCGCGAGTCTATTTGGGAGTCCACTTTCCGTCCGACATTCTGGCCGGATGGACGGCTGCGATGACATGGACTTTTTTAATGTACACCTTGGTGGATCGAAAGGCGCCGCCACCGCCGTCCAGCGCGGCGCCAAGCAAGGATACGGTGGGCCAAGCCTGACGCTTGGAAACGAATCCGCGTATGTAGACGATCAGGCTGGAAATTGGCTTCCACAAGTCCAGGCGCTTGCGCTAGGCTCGAAAAGCGTGGAAAGAATTTATCTTCATGTGCCGCCGGAGGAATACCCTGAGGTCAAAGCCGCGGGCGCGTCGTGGGATGACCAATTAAAGGTTTGGTATATTACCGGCACTGTGCCAAGCGCCGCGTTCTCGCGCTGGTTGGAACACTCCGGAGACGAAGCTGAATTTGGCATTACCTCCGACGAAGCTTGCGTGGCTTCAGTCGAAATCCCGTGCTTGCAATGCGGTGAGACAATCGACGTCATTTGCATTCATTGTCAAAGCGGAGCTGATAACGAAACCGGTGAGTCGATGACGCGCTTCACTGTGTCGAATATCCGGGCGATGGATGAGGCGCTGAGTGCGCAGCTTGGAGCTTGGCCACACTTCAAGCGGATGAACTTGGGTTCTAAGCGTGGCGATTACGCCAATCACTGCCCGCATTGCGGCGCACATCACGAAGACTATGTTCTGCACGACGAGCCCGGCGATGTATTTTTCGGCATCGCGGAATCCACACCGGGAACGATCAAACTTACGCCGCTGGCGGGGCGGGTGCGATTGAGCGGCGATACCAGCCGAGTGATTTAAATTCGCGCAGGCATCGCTCCGGCTGCATGGCTGTCAGAGCAGGATTACAAGGATTTCCACCTCCGTTGGATACACCTTACGAGCCCGGCTCTCCACTATGAATAGCCCCTAAGTGTGGAGAGAAGTTATGAAATTTCCAATTGCCGCCTTGGCAGTCAGCTTGATTGCCGTTGGTTGCTCGCAACAACAGAATCCGCGCCCCATGTCGCCGACGACCCCCAATGCGACAGAGACGCCGACAACGCCGCCTCCGTCGACGTCGCCGGCGAGCCCTGATGGCACGCCCAACACGACAACTCCTCCGTCCCAACGCCCGACGCCGGATTCCCAGCGCTAATGTAGCTGCGGCGGTAAAGGCAATGAGTTACCAACATGCGACGGGCCGAAAGCCGGCAGCATCGGGCAAACGGCGCAAGCCGGCAGCATCGGGCACACGGCGCAAATGGTCGGGCGAAGTCGCCAAGCATAGCGACGCACTCGACTTGCAGCCGGGGGTATTCAAAGGGCGCAGTGCGCGCACCATAGCGCAGTCTCTAAAAAAATCGGCCGAGGCCAGCCACCGCCGTAAATCCAGTCCGTTTCGATCCGCCATGTCCATGTTGAATTTTGAAATCAATCGCGCTGGAAAGGGCTTGAGCGCGGAACGACGGCGCGTGCTCGAAAACGCGAAGGCCGAGTTGCGCAAGGCGTTCGATCGGCCGGCGGCATAAGCATCCTTAACTCCGCCCCTAGCTCGCCCTGATAGCCTTGGCATGCTTGTCACGGCTCAATATCCACAGCGCACCGGGCAATGCTGTGAAGTCGGCAATCAGTGCCAGCACGAATGCCGACGAGGCGACGATGCCGAACTGGCGCATGGGCGGCAAATCGGAGAGCGCGAGTGCCAGAAAGCCGCTGGTGTTGATGAGCGTGGCGAAGAATATGGGACGGCCGGCGGTGAGCATGGCGTGCTTGAGCGCGCCGCCGGTGCTGCCGCTCGAGCGGCCTTCCTGAAGATGATAGAAAAAATGCACTTGATCGTTCTCCGTGGCGCCAAGCACGGTCGAACCGATGAGAATGGTGGCGATGTTCAAAGGAATGTGCGCGAGGCGCATGACAATGAACACCGACAGGATGGCGAAAAATGACGGGATCATGGTCATGAGCCGTGCGGCGGGGCTGCGAAACACCACGAGAAACGCGCAGAAAATCACGCTGGCGGTGATTGCAAAACTTTGGGTGAGCGTGGGCAGCAATCGCTCGGTGATGTCGCCGGAGAGCACGCCTCTGCCCGCCAGCTGGCCGCGCACGTCGCGAAAGTTGGGATCGCTCGCCTTCGCCTCCTCCCAAGTCTGCTCGATGAAATGGTGCATAGCGCCCGGGGGTCCGTAGAGCTCGCCGCGCCCGCGGATGCTCAAGCGCACGCTCGAGAGGTTGGTGACGTCGACGTAGTTGCGCGCGCTCGGTTCGGTCAATAGCACCTGCTCCAGATCCGCCGCGAGCTTATTCCACGCCTCCGGCGAGGTGGGAAGCTGATCGGAACCGGAGGAAATATAACGCGCCCAGCGCAGCACGGAGGTCGGGCCATCGACGGCGTTGGTTCCCGCATGCTGTTCGAGTTTCTGCGCCAGCTGATCGACGCTGCGTAGAAATTCCGGATCCAAGGCATGGCCGGGTGGTGTTTGCAGCCACAAGTCATCGACGTCCAAGCCGTTGAATTCTTCGAAGCGGCGCGTATCTTGCGCCACGCGCACATGCGGATTGACGTAGGTAAGCGCGTCGGTCTCGAGCTGCAGCGGTGCAAGCTTGCCGTGAATGCCAAACAGCGAGGCCGCGCCGCACAGCATGACGACAACCGCGCAGGCCACCAGCCACCATCGGTAGCGCCGCGTCGCCGGCACGAGCACATCCACCAACGCGGTAAACCACTTGCCTTCCACGACAGCGCCGCAACTTCGCGGCGCACGCAGCAGCGACTGCAGCGCCGGAAACAGCGTGAAGCAGCTCACCCAGGCGACGATCAACCCGCCCGCGGTCCACAGTCCCATTTCCCGCACCGGGCGAATGTCGGAAACCGCGAGGGCGGCAAAGCCCACGGCGGTGGCGAACATCGAGGCAGTGCAGGGCAGAAATTTATTGGCGAGCGCGCGCGCATGATGCTCGAGCGTATTCGCACCTTCTTCAGGCTCGATGTAGCGGGAATGGATGTAGACCAGGGTGGCGGTGGTCGTGACCATGACGGTCAAGGGCACCAAGGTGGATACCACGCTGTTGGTAAAGCCGAACACATCGCCGAGTCCTACCCCCATCGCCACCGTAGAGCCCAACGTGAGAATGATGGCTGCCAGTGCGCGCCACGAGCGATAGACGACGAACACCAACGTCACCAGAAACGCGCCGAACAGGGGCATGGATTTGCGGGTGGAGGCGCCGGTTTGCTGCTCCAGCCACGCATCGAGCCAGGGCGTCCCGACGCGGCGCACGGCCGTGAACGGATGGCCCGCCGCATCGAGTGGCAGCACCAGCGCGTCGATTGCCTTCAACGCTTGGTCTCGCTCCTTCGGTGTATTGACATTGAGATCGAGCCCGATGCCGAGATAGTGATCGCCCATGAGGCCGGCGCGGCGAAAGAGCATTGTGCCCGTGGCGAACTTGCGCAGCTTCTCGGCGTCCTCCGGCGTGATCGTCGCGGGGGGATTGCCGCGAAAGTAAATCATCAAAAGGCTATGCGCCTGGACCTTCGGTATTTTATCGAGCGCGAGTTCAAGATCACGGGCGCCTTGCAGCCCGGCGGGACTGAAAGGGTCGGGGGATTCAAGCATGATGAGCGCTTGTTCGGCCTCGGGAAACACGCGCTCGAATTCCCGCGTGGCTTGCGCCACCGGATCGCCGGACACGATCAGCCGGTCGATGGAAGAATCGGTCGGGATGTGCGCGGCGCCGTAGAGGCCGACGAGCGTCAAAAGTAAGAAAGCGCCGACAATGGCGGACCGCGCCTGAAGCACCTTTAAGAACATCTGCAGCAATTTAGGTGAGACGAGCATGCCCATCGCTTTAGTGCCTACCGACCGAGGTGCGGTAATGATAGCCTGTTGCCATGAGTACGCTCATGTTGGCTGCGGCGGCAACGTTGGTGTTTTGCGCCCCGGGGTATCCCGGCGGCGCGGGCGACGCGCAGCCTTTCGTCGATCAGTTTGCCAAGGCCACGGCGGTAGCCGCCGGTTTAAGTCCCGATAGTCTGGCCGCCGTCTATGACCCCACCGAACAAGGTGGACTCGCCAAACTCAGCGACAAAGACTCGGTGCTGACTTTTGTACCCTATGCCTTTTATGTGCAGCATGCTTCCACGCTGCATCTGTCGCCGCTCGCGCAAGCGGACCTCGTCGGGGTCGGCACGCAGGAGCGTTGGACCCTGGTGGGCAAGGCGGGCGGACCCGTGACGGATGCATCTTCGTTGGCGGGGCGCACCATCTTGAGCACCGCGGGTTACGCGCCGGAGTTCGTGCGGCACGTGGCCTTAGCGGCGTGGGATTTGTCAGGGAACGTCAAGATCGAGTCCACCGGCCAGATTTTAAGTGCGTTGCGCCGGGTGGCCTCCGGTGAACCGGTGGTGGCGCTGCTCGATCAAACGCAGGCGGCGGCGCTCTCGAGCCTGCCGTTCGCCGCGCAGCTAAAAACGCTGGTGCAATCGCCACCGGTGCCGGTGGCCCTGGTTGCAGTGGTGGACTCGCGCCTGCCGGCGCCGCGCGCCAAAGCCATTCAGGCGGCCCTTCTGAAATTGAACTCCGAGAAAGGCGGCGCCGATGCGCTGGCCTCGCTGCGTCTCAAGGGCTTCACGTTGCCGCAGCTGCCGGGCAACCAGCCCAAGCCGTGAAGCGCTGCTTAGGCTGGGCCGCCTTGGCCTTGATCGTGGTGGCGTGCAAGGCGCCGCTTCGTCCCGCCACCGTGCCTGCCTCCCTGTCCGTTGACCAGCTGGCCGCGGCTATCGCGTCCGACGCACGGCGCAGCGATACGGAAACTGATCCCAAAATCCGCGACCAGCTAGCCGCGGACGCGGCCGGCAACGCTCAGGCTTGCATTGCTCGCGCGCCGCAGTCGGCGGCGTGTCAGTACTACCATGCGATCGCCCTCGGCCTCGACGCGAAAACGCATCCCTTGCACGCGAGCGAGGCGCTTAAGTCCATGCTTGCGGCGCTCGACGGTGCGGAAGCCGCCGACCCAAAGTACGACCAAGCGGGGCCTGCGCGCGTGAAAGCTCTCGTGCTGGTCAGAGCGCCGGGCTGGCCCTTGGGGCCGGGCGATGCGGAAGCGGGATTGGCTGCGGCGCGCCGAGCCGCGGCGCTGGCACCTTCGTATCCGCCCAATGTGCTGGCGGTGGCCGAGGCGCAGGCCAAGACCGGCGATACCGCCGGCGCTCGCGCGAGCTACGCGCATGCGCGCGAGCTGGCCCAAGCGTTGCCGCCGGGCACGGATCGGGAGGGTTGGCTGCGGGAAGCCGAGCAGGGGTTGGCCAAAAGGTAAGCGTTCCCTAAGGTTGCTTGACGGGCAGGGCGAACTGAAAGCAGGCCCCCGCATCGGGTGCGCCGTGGGCCCAAATCCGGCCGCCGTGACGAACGATGATCCGATGCACAATGGCCAATCCGATGCCGGTTCCAGAGAAATCTTCACTTCGGTGCAGGCGTTGGAAGACGCCGAAAAGCTTGTCCGCGTAGCGCATGTCGAAGCCCGCGCCATTATCCCGGACCTGGTACGTCGCCTCGCGATTTTCAATGCGGCCGCTGATGGTGATTTTCGGCGTTGCGCGTTTCGCGCTGTACTTGAGCGCGTTGCCGATGAGATTGCACCAGACCTGGCGAATGAGCGTGGCATCGGCCTCGACCGGCGGGAGGTCCAAGATTTCGATGTGCGGGGTAGGGCCGGTGTAGAGGCTCTTGGCCTCGGCGGCGGCGGCATCGGCCATGAGCGTCATGTCCACCGCGTCGATATCCAGCGCGCTGCGGCCGCTGCGCGAGAGTTCCAGCAGGCCCACGATGAGCTGGTCCATTTTGCGGCTGCCGGTACGGATGATGCCGACGATGCGCTGTCCCTCCTCGCCGAGCTGGGCCGCAAACTCGTTTTCCAGGATTGCTGCGAAGCCATCCAGGGAACGCAGCGGCGCACGCAGATCGTGAGAGATCGAAAAGGAGAAGGATTCCAAATCGTGATACGCCGCGGCGAGTTCCGCGGCCTGCCGCGCATCGCGCGCATGCAACTCGGCGTTCTCGCGGCGCAAATGCTGCACGTTGAGCGCGCGATTAATGACGGGCAAAATTACATTGAGCTTGAAGGGCTTGAGAATGTAGTCGAGCGCGCCGCCCTGCATGGCGCGGACCGCCGTATCGACGGTGCCGTGTCCGGTCATGACAATGGCGCCCAGATCCGGATCCCGTTCTCGCGCCGCGTTGATCAGGGTGATGCCGTCCATGTCCGGCATCATGAGATCGGTCAGCAGCAGATCGTAATCGCCCGGCCGCAGCGCCGCCAATGCCTGGCGCGCCGAGCCATACCCCTTAGTGCTATAGCCTTCGAGTTGCAGCGTGTCGCACAGCGCACGCAATTGCGCGGCCTCATCATCCACGATCAGCAGCCGGGCAGGAGCGCGGGCAGGGATCATGCGACCAGCTCCGCAAAGGCGGCCCGCAACTCCTGCAGCCGCGGAGGCTTGGCCAATACCTTGTCGACATGGGCGGGCGCGTCATTGGTGGCGATGAGCCGTTGTCCCCAGCCGGTGAGGAGTATCACCGGCGTGCTGGAGGAGACGGCCTTGATCGAGCTCGCGACTTTGCGGCCGTCTACGTGCGGCATGCCGAGATCGGTGACGACGATGTCAAAGCCATCGCCGCGCGTCGTGGCATCGGCGAAGGCATCGATTCCCTGGCGACCGCCGTGGGCGGCGGTGATCAGATGGCCGTCCTGCTCCAGGGTGTCTTGCAAGGATTTGATCAAGACGGGATCATCATCGACTAAGAGTATGCGCAGACGGCGCATCGACAAGGCCGCCTTCGAGACCTTCGGTATCGACATCAGGGATGAGCTGTAGGCCGGAAAAATCAACTGTATGGTGGTGCCCTTGCCGAGCGTGCTTTCGATTTGCAGCTCGGCGCTGTGGCGCTGAATCATGCCGTATACCATGGCTAAACCCAAGCCGGTGCCGCGCTCACCCTTGGTGGTGTAAAACGGTTCGAGACAGCGGCGGCGCGTGTCATCGTCCATGCCGATCCCCGTATCCTTCAGTTCGATACAGGCGCATTCCTTGCCGTGCGCATCGGTCATTTCGTACGTGCGAAGCGACAGGATACCTCCGGTGGGCATGGCATCGACGGCATTGAAGATGAGATTGGTGAGGGCATCGCGGATTTCATTTTCTGCGCCCATGATTTCCGGCATGGCATCGTTCAAATGAGTCTGCAGGTCCACCATTGCTCCGCGCGCCTGCGGCAGGTCGCTCCACCGAGGGCGTGTCAAATCGACGACCTGTTGCACCGCGCGATTCAGCTGCACGCGCTCGAGGTTGAGTTGCGAGTCGCGATCGCGATAGAACTCCCGCATGCGCGCCACGGTTCTCGCGACATCTTCGATGGCGCGCTGAATGGTCGTAAGGCAGCTTCGCGTGCGTTCGCTCAAGTTGGGCTCGCGCTCGAGCAGCGATTCGGTATAGAGCGACACGGGTGATATGGCATTGTTGATGTCGTGGGCGATACCGCTGGCCATTTGGCCTAGCGCCCGCAGGCGCTCCTGCTGCAGGGTGGTTTGCTGGCTCTGTCTCAGGTCGTCATAGGCCTGTTGCAAGGCGCCGTAGAGCCGAGCTTGATGGCTCGCCAAGGCGACATGCTCGCTGAGCTGTTTAAGGAATTCGCATTCGGAGCTGCTGAAGGCTGCAACCCCGCGGCGCGCGGACACCAACACGCCAAACACTTGGCTCTCGACAATCAGCGGCGCGAAAACCACGCTGCGCAGCCCGGCATCAGCCAGCCGTTGCGGAAAGGGAAAGGGCAACTGCCGCGTGTCGGGCTCATACACCAATTGACCCGCCATGCAGGTGGCGAGGCCATTGGCATCGACCGGCACTTCGACGTGCCGCGAGAGGCTGAGCTTGTCGGCGAAGTCTAGGCCGCCCGGGCCTAACGTGCTGACGGTGAGGGTCGAGGACTCTGGGTCGTGGAGGAGGAAGCAACCGAAGTCCGGCGTCAACGTCTCCTCGAGCCTCTTTAAAACCACTTGAAAGAGGCTGGGCAAATCCTGCCCCTGACCCGTTGCCCGGGTGACGTGCTGCAACAGGCTCAAGCGGCCGACTTGCACATGAACGTTGCTTTCGGAGGCCTGAATTTGCGTCAGCATCTGATTAAAGGCATCGGTGAACACGTCGAATTCGTACGCGCCGGTGCGCGCCGCGCGCACCGTGTAGTCGCGCCGTTCCGCCACTGCCTGGGTGGTTTCTGCGAGCGCGATGATGGGTCGCAGCAGCCGATGCTGGAGCCTGCGGGAGATCAAATACGCGAGCCACAGCGAAATGCCGCCCACCGCCAGGAAGATCAACGCATAGAGCTCTATGCGGGCGTACATGGCGTTCAAGTCGGACTCGACGAATAACACCCCGAGGTTCTGTGAGCCTTGCACGACCGGTTGAAACCCGCTCAAGGCGGAAAGGCCGAAGACATAACCGGTTCCCGGCCGCGCCGGCAGCTGCTTTGCCGGCAGACCCTGCGGATACGTGGCGAAGAGCCGGCCTCGCGCGTCGTAAAGCGCCGCGGCGACGATGTGCGGATCCGCCTTGAATGCGCTCAACACCCCTGCGGCATCTTCTGTGTTTTCGAATGCGAGCGCGGCGGTGCTGTTGGTTGCGATGGCCTGGCTCAATATCTGCAGCTGGCGAATGCTGGATTGGCGAAAGGTCAAGAATTCGTAAGCGCAAAAAGCCGATGAGGTCACCAGCAATGCGGCACCGCTCGACAGCAATATCATCTGCATGAGCGTGCGGCGAATTGGCGTCGATGAGCTATACATGGCTCAATCCGTCCCTTGTTTGCCGACTATCTCGGCGGGACGCAGTAGTTTGGAGCTGATCGTCAGCCCCGATGCGCGTGCATGCTCCACATTGATCCGCAGCCGAATTCGGTTGTTCTCGTTCGCAAACTGAATCATGACGCCGCGCTGTGCGGCACCCTCCGCCTGGGATACGGTCAAGGTGCTGCGGTGATCGAGCGCTTCGAGAATCTGGCCGAGCCGCCCAATCTCCGAACGATCGATAAACAGGATCTGGCAATTGTCCACTTCAGAGATCGAGCGGAAGCGGCGCACGATGAGCGGATGGCCATCGAATTTCTCCTCACGCACTGCCTCATCCAAGCGCGCACCAAAGGGATCCTCGCCCAGCACGCCGATGACGAACGGCTCGTCGGGTGTCGTAAATAATTTCGCGGGCCACTCGACGAAGCGCGAGAAGTTGAACAGAAACACAGCCTGGACTTGACTTTCGGTGGGCGCGGCGCCGGACACTTCGGCGCCGCAGTGGCTTTGCACACCCACCACACTTAGGCCGATGAGCAGTGTCAGAGGCAGTAATGGCCTCAATAACGCCATGACAATTTTCCGTAAACGCTGCGCTCGATTTCGGGCCGAGTCGGATCCGGAAACCCGTACTCGGTATGGCGGCCGTGGAGCAGGTTCTGGCCGACCAGGGATAACTCAAACCGCTCGGTCGGGTGCCACGCGGCGCGCGTCTCCAGCTCGAAGTAGGCGGGTACCGTCCCGGGTATGGCTCCATTATTGGTTTGCAGCGTGTCGACCCAACGCAGCCCCGCAGAAAGTTCAGTGCGCGCGGGCAGCTTCAGCGCGGAGCGAATCGAAAATTGATGTTGAGGATCGGCAGTCTCATTAAGCGCGGCGGTGAGGTCGATCTGGCCCGGTTTGACCCGCAAATGTTCCCTGAGCAAGGTATAGCCGGCGTGCAGCGACCAGATGTCCGATGCCTGGTAATTGCCGGTAAATTCCAGCCCATAAGTATCCCCTTCTAAATTGTTGGCGATGTACAGCGGCAGGATGGGGCCCGGCGTGAAGCTGGTGCTGCGAACGTCGCTGTATTGGTTGTAGAAACTGGAGACGGAGATGCTGAGCTGCGAATTCAGCTGCGCGCGATATCCCAATTCATAGGCGACTAATATCTCGGATTTGAAGTCTGCGTTTCCCTTCACGAACACGGGATAGGGCGGTGTCCCTTCGGTTAGATCACTATCGATACGCGAGGGGGTACGCACGGCGCGAGAAACCGCGGCCCATAGCGCCTGGCTCGAACTCAAGGCCCAGTTGAGGCGCGCGTCGGGCTCGTATTCAAAGCCGGTGTAGTCATTGTGTTCCAGTTTGGTGCCGAGTGTGAACGAGAGATTCTTCCGCAGCGCGATTTCGTCTTGGACAAACCCGCTGTAGAGAGTCTGGTTCAAGTCGGCGGGAATAAATCCCAACGCGGGCGCGTTGATGACGGCATCGCGTGTCAGTCGATAACCGAAACCCCACACTACTCGGTTGCGCCCGCCGATCCGGAATCGATGCTGTAAATCCACATCGTAGGTGGTCAAATCGTCATACAAGAAGCCGGGGGGCGCGAACTGCAGGCCGCTGGCCGTCAGGGGGGGAATCGGATCGGCCAAATGCGTCTGATCAACATAGGTCTGAAGCGTCAGGTCGGATTCGTCCGATAAAGTACGTGTCCAGCGGCCCAAGAGATTTTGGCCGCTCGCATCGCCGGTGCCGCCGCTCTGAACATTCTCGTGGCCATCGTAATAGTCCCCCTGGAATGTGAGTCGGTCCTGCGAAGTGGCCTGCGAATCGATCCGAAACCCCATGCGGCCTTGCCGCCAGGCGTCCGGCTCCGCATTCCCATTCGCAAGCACCTCGTCGCCTCGATCGAAGTATTTCGCGTAGGCACGAAACTGAGTGTCGGCGCCCAGCGCGCCGCCGTAGCGCACACCGCCAAATTCTCGAGGCTGCGATCCACGGCCGGCTTCGGCGTACACTCCCTGCGTGTCCTTGGCGCTCTTAGTGATGATGTTGATCACGCCATTGACGGCATTCGCGCCCCACAGCGCGCCGCCCGGTCCGCTGATAACTTCGATGCGCTCGATGTCTTCGAGCAAGTAGTCCTGGGCGTCCCAGAAAACCCCGGAATACAGCGGTGTGTATACCGTACGCCCATCGATCATGACCAACAGCTTATTGCCCAAGGAGGTGTTGAAGCCGCGTGCGCTGATTGCCCAATCATGGGAGTTCTTCTGCGCGACCTGGAGATTGTCTGCCAGTCGCAAGGCCTCGGGAATACTGGTGGCGCCCGAACGCCGGATGTCCTCTTGCGTAATGACCTGAATGGCGGACGCTGCTTCGATCAGCCTTTCCGGATGGCGGGACACCGATGTGACTTGCACGTCCATCAGGTCTTCGACGTTGAGCTGCTTGAGGTCGCTGATGCTAGGCGCGCCATTGTCCTTCGCGCGCGCGCCCACGGCACAAAAGCAGAGCGCAATCGCGCCGAGCAATCCCCTGCGCATGACTCTTCTGGTCACCATCCGGCCGCCCCTGTTAACCATATTTCCGCTATTTCGGCACATGGCTCGCGAAGATGAATGAGCGTAAACCCTGAAAAGGCCCCACCTGTGAGTACCGTCTCATTATGCTCATCAGGGATTTCACGCGGCCATGTACCTGCCTCACCCGGGGGCAACGGCATTTGTGCGGTATTGCTCCGTTCTGTGATTGGGGTTTGCACCCTTTGCGGTGCGTTGCGTATTGTGATAATGACTATGGTAAAGCACGCGAGAGGGAACCTCGATTCGCTTGGGCTCTGCCTGAGCAGCGAGGCGGCGTGAGCTCCGTGGACGCGCCACTCTTAGTTCTGCACGTCGAGGATAATGCGACGGAAGCGGAACTCACCGGCCGCGAGTTGAAGCGCGCCGGCCTGCGGTGTGTCTTCACGCGTGTGGATACCGAAGCCGCGTTTCGCCTCGGGCTGGAGTCGGCGCCGGACCTGATCATCTCGGATTTTTCGATGCCGCAATTCGATGGCATGTCGGCGCTGCGCATCGCGCGTGCCGAAGCGCCGGAAATTCCGTTCGTCATCTTGTCGGGGACGTTGGGCGAGGAACGCGCCATCGACGCCTTGAAGAGCGGGGCGACCGACTATGTGCTGAAAGGCAATCTGGCGCGTCTCGTGCCCGCGGTCATTCGCGCTTTGGGAGAGGCCGAAAGCCGCAGGACCGTACGGCGGGCGGAGCAGCGATTTCGAGATTTGGTGCAAACCTCTCAAGATTGGATTTGGGAACTGGACGTCGATGGACAGTATTGCTTTTCGAGTTCCGGGCTCGAGCATATTCTCGGGCTGTCGGCGCAAGACATGCTAGGTTCGCACTTTCTTCATCGCGTGCACGAAGAGGATCAAGTGGTGGTCGCCGGCGCCATTCGCTCGCTCGACGTCAAGGATCAGCGGCTTTCCGCGCTCACCGCGCGTTGGCGACATTCGGACGGCTCGTATCGATGGCTGGAACGCCAGGCGCTCGCCGTCGTCGATGCGCGCGGGCTCATCATAGGATATCGGGGTACGGATCGCGATGTCACCGAACGCAAGCGCCAGGAACACAAGAGCCAGCGGCTGAACCGGATCTACCGCATGATGAACAGCGTCAACGCCGCGGTGCTGCGGGTGCGCGACCGAGCGGAACTGTTCGAGGAAGTGTGCCGAATCGCCCATGTTCAGGGTGAGTATGCGAACAGCCTGATCATGCTGGCGAGCGGGGCCGGCGTGCTGTACGCCACGGCCTTTGCAGGCGAGAATTTTGAGCGGTTTAGCGATCTCAGCGTTCCTGTCCGGGTGAAAAGCACGGACTTTGAAAGTCTCACAGAACAGGCGATGTGCACCGGCATGCCCGCCCATTGCGACGACCTCGCCGATTTGAACGTGCGCGTGCACATGCGGAACGACTTAATCGCGTGGGGGTTGCGCAGCGCCGCGGCATTGCCATTGACGGTGGACGGAACCACGCTCGGCACCATTTCCTTGTTCTCGAGCGAATCGGGCGTATTCGGAGAAGAAGAGATTTCCCTGCTTGGACAAATGGCCGGCACGCTGTCCTTTGCGCTGCAATTTTTGGAAAAAGAAGGTCAGGCAAAATTCCTGGCGTATTTCGATCCGATGACGGGCCTCGCGCGGCGCAGCCTGTTTGCCGAGCGCTTGTCGCGGCAGATGACCGAGCTCAGCCGCTCTGCTACTTCGCTCGAAGTACTGGTGCTCGACATTCAGCGCCTGGCCGCCGTGAACGATCGGTTCGGGCGCCAAGGCGGCGACCAACTGTTGCAGCTGGTGGCTGAGAGGCTCAAGGGCGAAGTGCGCGAGCCCACCCGCCTGGCATATTTCGGCAACGGATTATTTGGCATTGTGTCGGACACCTCGCCGGTAGCACCTTTGAGCGCGCAGCGGCTGCGTCAAACCTTGTCTAAATTATTCGAAAGCCCGTTCCAAATTGACGGCCAGCAAGTTCCCATCTCCGCCTGGATCGGCGCGGCCGGCTATCCGGAGGACGGCGACGATGCGGACAGCTTGTTGCAGAATGCCGAGCACGCCGTCAAGAAAGCCAAGGAGTCCGGCGAGAAGTATTTACGTTACGTGCGCGGCATGAGTGCGGATCTGTACAGCCGCATGACGCTCGAGCATCAGTTGCGCGTCGCGCTCGACGAGCGACAGTTCATTCTGCAGTACCAACCCAAGATCTGTCTCAGCTCAGGCAGGATGGAGGGCGGAGAGGCATTGCTGCGGTGGCAGCGGCCGGGCTCCGGCCTGGTTGCGCCGGCTGAATTCATCCCGGTGCTCGAGGAAACCGGGTTGATCGTCGAGGTGGGCGAATGGGTCATCGAGGAGACGGTACGGATCAGCCGTGAATGGCTCGCCCGCGGTCTGCCGGCATTGCCCATCGCGGTGAACGTGTCCCCCATCCAGTTGAAACGGCCTGACTTCGTGCAATTTGTACTGGCGGCCATCGATGTCCTAAAGCAGGAAGGCGGACGCCTCGACATCGAAATCACGGAGGGCGCTTTGATGGAAGATCTGGAGGGCAGCACCCGAAAACTCGAGCAGCTCGTCGCCGCGGGCGTACGCATTTCCATCGATGATTTCGGCACCGGCTACTCATCCTTGAGCCGGCTCGCGAAATTGCCGGTGCATGCACTGAAAATCGACCGCTCTTTCGTCGCCAACATCGCCGCATCCGAGATGCAGACCACGCTGGTTTCGACCATCATCTCCCTGGCGCGATCCTTTCACTTGCTCGCCATCGCCGAAGGCGTGGAGACCGAGGCGCAGCGCGAACTGCTCGCTCACCTGCAGTGCGATCAATACCAAGGTTATTTGTTCGCCAAGCCGCTGTCGGCCGACGATTTTCTAAAGCGGTTGGAATTGGAACAAAACCGGTTTGCGGATGCGCGTGCGCGTTCAAATCATTGATCATGTTCTAAGGGTCGGCATCTGATTTGCCCGATAGTTATGAACGATGTTAGGGTAACTGCCTAATCCGCATTTTGGAGGCCGCCATGCCTTCGTTTCCTGGTTGTAAAAAAGGCGCTTTGCTAATCGGTGTTTTGCTGCTCAGTGCTTGCGCTACGAGCGTCTCCGTATCAGATTTATCTGGGCCCAATTATGGTTTGTGGGTCCCGCCACACTTCGACGCAGCGGTGGACCCCGATCCAACGGCTTTGGCAAATGGGATATACGCTGCAAGGCCTCTGCAAGATCGGTGCTACCGCTGCTCTCCCAGCCCGTCCGCATGGTCGCCATAGCCGATTCGAGTTCGTGAGATGCGGCCGAATCTTCTCGGCGTCCTGCCTTGAGGAAGCGGCGAGTCATCGGAAAAGTCTATGGCTGACGTAAATGCTGTTGTGGCATGACCTTCGGCTTGCTCTGCGCAGCATTCAGCGCAACCCCTATATTTCGTCGCTGATTGTCGCGGTGATTGCCATTGGCATCGGCACTTCGGTAACCGCGATCACCTTGTATCACGCCAAAGCGGGAAATCCGATTTGGTGGAAGGATGATGTCCTATTCCGGGTGATGCTGGACAGTCGGCCGTTGAGCGGCGGCCGCGACAACCCGCGGCATCCGGATTATCCACCCGTTACCTTGATCTATCGCGACGCATCAGCAATCTATGAATCAAAGATTCCGACACGTAGTGCCATGATGCTGGCCGCGTCTGGGCTGGTTGATGCACTGCGTCCTGAAATCCCGACCTTCGCCCGTTCCGGTCGTTTAACGACCCGAGAATTCTTCTCGATGTTCGATGTTCCGTTCCTTTATGGCAACGCCTGGTCCAAGAGCGACGATAGTGATCAGGCACCGGTCGTTGTCATCAGCCGCACTCTGAATGATCGGCTGTTCGGAGGCGGGAATAATGTCGGCCGCGTCCTCACCTTCAGCGGTCAGCGATTTACAGTCGTCGGCATCATTGACCGGTGGTTGCCGCTGCCACGCTTTTATGATGTCGGACGCAGCTTTTCGCCCGCCGACGATCTATTTTTCCCGTTTCGTTGGGCTGAATCGCTGTCGAACTTGCGGTTTCCCGGCTATTGCCAACAGACCGACTCGGATCTGTGGACGTTCAAAGAACTCGCCGCATCCGAGTGTATTTTCATGAATCTTTGGGTGGAACTCACAACGCCGGCGCAGTATCAGGAATATCGAAACTTCCTGAATAATTATAGCCGCACGCAGCAGCAAGCCGGACGGTTTGCGAGGCCGCCGAATAACCGGCTGGCGAAGGTGTCGACTTGGCTGGAAATGAACGACGTCGCAGGCAACCAAAGCAAGTTTCAGGTCATTCTTGCGTTGATATTTCTCGGTATCTGCGTCCTGAACACATTGGGGCTGCTGCTGGCGAAATTCATGACTACCGCGCCGCTTTCAGGTCTGCGCCGGGCGTTGGGGGCGACGCGCGGCGACGTCATGCGCCAGCACTTGCTGGAAGTAATCGTTTTGGGCGCTCTCGGTGGCGGGATAGGATTAGGTGTTGCCGCTGTTGGCTTGCGATTGATTCGCGTGTTCTTTTTCTGGCAATCAGCCAGGGCCGGCGATAATCCGGACTTCGCCACAGTCGCGCAATCGCTATCGCACATGGACGCCCAGATGATCCTGCTTGCCATTGGACTGTCGCTTCTCGCCGGACTGCTGGCAGGGCTCTATCCAGCTTGGAAAATCGGGCGGATGGCTCCCGCCACTTTTCTGAAGATCCAATAGCGAACTTGGGAAATGAATATCAAAGCCCTTACCCGATCGTTATGGCGAGATCCTTTGGGTCCCTTGCTGCTCGCGGCGCAGGTTGCCTTGAGCATGATGATTTTCGCCAATGTTGCTTACGTTGTATTTGTGCGGCTGGACACGACCTCGCGCTCGACGGGAATGGATTTAGAGAATATTTTTTGGATTTCGAGTCAAGGCTACGCCGCTGACTACGACCAGCAGAGTACCGTTAAATTTGACTTGGAATATCTCAATTCACTTCCCGGAGTTGTCGCCGCTTGCGCCACCGATTCGTTACCGCAGACCTTTGTTGGTTTTCGAACCTCGCTGTCGACCGCACCCGAATTAAAGGGAGTCAAGAGCGCGGTTCTGCTGTACCAGATGACGGAGAAGTTCGTCGATGCGCTGGGACTGCATCTCGTTCGGGGCCGCGCCCCGGCCGCTGACGCCGTGACGCCGGCGCGATCCAGCGCTGGGCCGGCAGCAAATCTTTTCGGACCCGAGGTGGTGATCACTGAAGTGCTGGCTGATCGATTGTTTGGTGGTGCGGAGCATGCGATCGGGAAGCCTCTTTACTTCAGCGTCAACAATGGACGCTCCGCGACCGTCGTGGGCGTGGTCGAGCGTATGCAGGGGTCGCCCCTTTTTGTGTCCGGAGGGGATTTTGTCAATCACGTCGTGTTCGCTCCGGCTGTTGCCGCGGGACCCCATGCGCTGTATCTCATTCGTACCCAGCCTGGTCGCCTCGATGAAGTCATGGCGAGAGTCTGGCAAGAGTTGAGACCGCTGCAGCGGGGCAGGACGGTCAATGCCATGGAAACGCTGCGGAATACAGCTTGGCAGGCGCGTGCTTCGGATCGCAATGAGGCAATCGTCCTAGCGGTCCTATCCTCCTTTGTGCTCGCCGTCACGATGCTTGGTCTGTTCGGATTCGCCTCATTCACTGTCGCCAGCCGCACCAAGGAAATCGGCACGCGGCGGGCCATCGGCGCCACGAGAGGGGACATCCTCAGACACTTCCTGTTTGAAAACTGGCTGATCACGACCGCGGGTATCGTGGCCGGCTGGGGTGTTACCCTGGCGTTTGCGCTGCAACTGAACATGCTGCTCGAGCTGCCGAGAATGCCGATGATCTTTCTGGTGGCGGCCATGGGGCTCATCTGGGCGGCGGGGTTGCTGGCGGCGTTGATGCCTGCCTTGTGGGGCTCGCGCGTCGCTCCGGCCGTCGCAACACGAGCAGCGTGACGGTGTCGCTAGGGGAGGGCACGGTCCGTTGCGATCTGCCCGTCCACCATGTGGACCACGCGTTGGGCGCGCTGCGCTAGCTCATTGTTGTGGGTCACCAAGAGAATCGTCGCGCCCTGGTCGTTGATTGATTGCAGCAGGTCCATGATCTGTGAGGACATCGTCGTGTCGAGGTTGCCCGTCGGCTCGTCTGCCAAAATCACCAGCGGGTCACCGCCAATTGCGCGTGCGATCGCGGCGCGTTGCTGTTGGCCGCCAGAGAGCTGCGCCGGATAGTGACGCATCCGCGAAGCGAGTCCGACTTTATCCAAGGATTGCATGACTCGTTTGCGCCGCTCGGCGGCCGGCATGCGCCGATAGTGCAGGGGTGCCTCTACGTTGTCGAAGATGTTCAGATTGGGGATCAGGTTGAATCCCTGAAAGACAAATCCGATTCGCCGATTGCGAATGTGGGAACGTTGATTGTCCGTGAGCGCCTTTACATTCTCACTCTCGAGTCGATAATCACCGGAGTCGAATTCCTCCAGCAAACCAATAACGTTCAGCAGGGTGGTCTTGCCTGAGCCGGAATGCCCGGTGATGGCGACGAATTCACCCGCTCGAACGCTCAGATTGAATTCCCTGAGCGCGTACGTCTCAACGATATCGGTCCGAAATATTTTGCTCACGCCGGTCAGATTTATCATGCGCCTACCTTTGGCCCCTACCTGCCGGGCGACGAGTGCGTCGAATACAGAATAGCACCGACGATTATTGGATCTTCAAAAACGACTCGAAAACGCGCATCATCGCGGTCAAGCAATCGAGAGGCACGGACGCTTGAACTGGCTCTCTCTCACTCACGGCACTACCGGCCTGATCATAGGCAACATCGTCGTGCTCGTGGCGATTCTAGCCGGGCCACTGCAGGGATCGCCTACGGCGGTTCAACTTTCAATCAGCAAATCGAAGCCAGCGGTATCAAGCCTATCGGTAATGCGTGCATTTCGCAGAATTGCGGCGCCAGCTGGCCGAGTTTGGAGTTGGGGATAGACGCGGACGAGGTAACAAGCCATGAAATCTGACTGGAAGGTTAATGCGAAAATTGGATGCGCCGCATTTTTTTTGATTGCGGCATTGCTTTGTAAAGCAAGCGGAGCGAGCCCCGCGGTTGACTCGCAATCAGCGTCGCTCGCCGGTACTGTACTTGGCGAGTCAGGCGAAGCGGTGGACAACGCCACTGTATTTGTCTATTCAGCCCGGTTGAAAACAGGCTTTGCGCTTGTGTGTCCCACCTGTTGGCTTGACTGCGGCAAGCACGCGAGCACTAATAGTCAGGGCCATTTCGCGATCGATGGCCTGAACCCGGACCTAAAATTTAGGCTGTTGGTCGTGAAGAACGGCTTCAAAGCTGCGACGGTGAGGGGGGTTGACCCTGCCCAAGAAGCATTCCCGCCCATCACGCTCCATGCCCGCGCGGCTACCGATAATCCTTCTCAAATCGTAAAGGGTCGCGTGCTCGATGCCGGCGGCAGTCCCGTGCCTGGTGCATTGGTCGAGCCGGAGGCCCTGAAGTTCGGACCAGGGGGCATGTACTCCGGGTCACCGCCCGATTGGGTCGACCCATTGGCGGCGACCAATGCACAGGGTGAGTTCGAGATTGTATCGGGCCAGCCCTTCACGGAAATCACGTTGAGAATAAGTCCACGCGGTCTGGCCGCTAAACTGGTGACAGAACCAGCGGGAGCCACACCCCAGGTTACGCTTACTGAGGGCGCAACGGTGGTGGGCCGGCTTGTTCAGAGTGACGGCAAATCTGTGGCGGGCGCCGAGGTCGCGCTATTCTCATTCTCAAACACCATGGGGGAAAGCTTTGACGAGATGCGCGTAGGAACCGCTAAAGACGGGTCGTTTGCCTTTAGCAACGTACCCGCGGGTCGCGTCTGGGGTCTTTATCCAAAGACGGACTCGTTGGCTGCACGGAATCTTGCGGCCCGCCCGCAGTGGTGTGAGACCAACGCTGACGGTAAAGTGGTGAATTTTGGCAAACTCACGCTTCGGCCTGGCTTCGTGGTTCGAGGCAAGGTTGAGCTGAGCGACAAGAAAGACATCCCGCCCGGGATGCATGTGACGCTCGTCGCAGAGTGGGATATCAATAATCGGCTCACCAAGATCGCCCCCGATGGAAGTTTTGAATTCAAGGGCTTGGCGGCGGGTGTCTACAGGCTCATCCCGGATGTCAGGGGCTATGCGCTGTCAGGCGATGCCATCGGAGAGCTATTGGTGGAACGCGACCGACAAAATGTTGCCATGAGGATGGCACCGAGGCGAGAAACGACGCTCTCGTCCGGATTATAAAGGGAAGATCTCAGAGTTCGATTCCGCAAGGCTGCCCTGCCCTTACATCTTCTCCGCGGTAAAGACAATCAGCATGGCGGCGGGAACTAGAATGGCTTGGGCAAATAGAGTGCCGACGAGGCGGCTCCCCACGAGCCAGACGATCGCTCTTCTGAATTGCGGCTCAGATGCGGTTCCCTCCACCACATCGTCGGTCAAGATCGACATCTGAGGATCGATAAACACAAACATCATGATCGTCGCCAGACCGTTCACGACCCCTGACAATGTGCTTGAAGTAACCCTCAGCGCGGGATTGAGATAGCCGGCGTAGAGTGCAGCAAAGACACCGATTGTCCAGAGTGCAACGGCAGCCACGTTGAGGAGAATAAACCACGGCGAGAGGCCCTTATGCCGGTGGATCTGCGTCACATTGGCAACCACGGGAATGCTAGCCAACTCCTTGAGTTGAGTGAGGCCACCCTTGAAAAATCCATGCATCAACAGTCGCGGAATCGATCGATGAACCTGAAAATGCAGAACGGCGCGGCTGAAAATACGCTGGAAGGTGGGAATGAGGATTGCGCCAACGATCGTGGCCAGCGATGCAGAGAGCAAAAGCCAACGGAAATCCGATAGGAGCCCATTGAAAACTCCATGCGCAATGTTGCTCTCGATCCGCTTAGCCAAGAACGGACCCTGAAACGAATTGGAAGTTCGCGACACCAAAACCAGAATATTGAAGAGCGCAAATGAGACAGCGATACGTCCGGTGCGCACACCGGCGATTCGCACCGCATAGGCCAGGGTCCCGATGAGGTGAATTACAAACGTGAGTAGGCAAAGAATTAGGAGCTGAGTATCCATAGCTTGAGCACCCCGCAAAAAGCCTCAATCAAAAGGGATTATGACGAATAATTTGCCGGAGTCCGTTGATCGCCCGCGAGATCCACATTTTCAAAAGCCCAGAACTGCGCTCGGGATGCGTGCAAACTTCTCTTTCAACCGCAAGAACGGCTTCTCAAAAAAATGATAGGAGAGGGCGGCCGTGCCAACAGTGGCGAGCAACGCTGCAACGGCCCGTATGGGGCGTGCGACCGGACCGTGGGTGGATGGCACGTTGAAGATTAAGACAAACATCCAATGAAAAACGTATAGCCCGTAGCTGATGCGGCCTAGATACATCAATACCCGGACGCTTGACCTAGGACCTCTCCGCAGCCGCCACCCGAGTGTGGCGAGAATCAGCATGACGCAGGCCGCGCTGACAATAGGAAACGTGATGAGGGCTTTGATTCCGATGAAATCTCCGTAGCGACCGGCCGCGGTGAGCAATAGGCAGCCCAGCAGCAGCAGGATGACGCGAATCCATGGAGAGAAGTTGATTTCCTTTCGCTCAGCACGCACAGCGAGAAGCGCACCACAAGCGATGGGATCAAGTCGAGCCAAGGTATTGCACCATATTTGCGGATGTACCGCGCCATGGATGACCAGCCAAATTCTTGCAATGAACGAAACCGCCAGAAGCGCTAAGGCCACGATCGCCAAGTGATTCATCCATCGACGCATAACGAATGGCCAGCATAAATAAAATTGTTCCTCTATGGAGACTGA
>DASWUU010000204.1:0-48501 GCA_036401515.1 Steroidobacteraceae bacterium | reverse complement strand
ACATGGACTTGCGCAACTACATAAGCTACGGCTCGGAAACCAAGACCTATACCACCTTTAGTTCGCAATTCCCGAACGGCGCGCAAGTGCCCTATAACTTGACCGTTCCGATCAACGCCAAAGGCCGAGTCGATGGTTTGGAATTCGCTTATCAGCAGGCAATCACCGACAACATCGGCTTTATCGGAAACTACACGTACGCGGATGGCAAGCAAACATCGAACGTGACGCCCAGTGCGACGGGAGGACCCGGCGACGATCGCCTCGTGGGTACATCGAAGAATGTCTATAACGCGATCGCCTACTTCGAGAACTCGATGTTCAATGCTCGGGTGGCGTACACCTATCGCTCGGCCTTCTACAGCGGCCTCGACCGCAGCACGGCTTTCACTCAGGACTCCATCGGCACCCTGTCCGCGTCGCTAGGCTATACCATGAACGAACACTTCTCGATCACGCTGGATGCCATGAATTTGAACAATCCGACGCTCAAGTACTACGCTTTAAACCAGGATCAGCCGCGGGCCTTTTACAAGAATGGATCGCAGTATTATTTGAACTTCCGCTTCAAGCTGTAGATCGGCCGCAGCGGTCCATGCACGAGGCATTCGGGTAGAGTGTGGATCGTGCGGAATGGCCTGACTCTGCTACGACGACCCTGGGCGGCGGTGCAAACCGCCGCCCTCGTTTTAACCTTCGCCCTGCCCGCGGCCGCGTTCGGCGGCGGGGTTATACCGCTGCCCGCAACCGTGTGGCCTGCGGACGGCTCATTCGCGTTGAGCGAAGCGACCCTCATCCAGGCACCGCGGGACCGGCCTGATACCTTCGAGGCGGCACGCTATCTTGCCGATCTGTGGAAGCGCACCAACGGATTGATCGTGCCCGTTTCCTCCAACGCCGCGGGTGCGCCGCCTGAATCGGCGATACAGTTCCAACAACACCCGGGTTTTGGGGCCGAAGCATATCGGCTCGAAGTGACACCGCATCGAATCACGGTATCCGCGACTACGGCCGCGGGTCTTTTCTACGGCGCCGTTACCCTCTGGCAGCTTTTGCCGCCGGGCCCGAAAAGCGGCCAGATCCCGGCGCAAATTATCGTTGACCAGCCTCGATATCCCTGGCGCGGTCTCATGCTCGATTCATCTCGGCATTTCCAGTCGCCAACTTTTGTGCGTTCCATGATCGAGTGGATGGCGTGGCACAAGTTGAATGTGATGCATTGGCATCTCACTGACGACCAGGGTTGGCGCCTTCAGGTTCGCAAATATCCCCGTCTGACATCAATTGGCGCCTGGCGCACTCCAGCCGCGGTTCCCGGGTCTCTGGCGCAGAAGCCTTACGGTGGTTTCTACACTCAGGATCAAGTGCGCGACATCGTTGCTTTCGCGGCAAGTCGGCATGTGTTGGTGGTTCCCGAAATCGACATGCCGGGCCACGCTCAGGCGGCAATCGCGGCTTACCCCGCGCTCGGTTCAACTGACGGCGGGCGAGACCTCCCAGTGTCTGCCCGATGGGGCGTGCATGCGCACCTTTTCAATCTCGAGCCCAGCACGTTCGAGTTTCTCGAAAACGTGCTCGGCGAGGTATTGGAGCTGTTTCCTTCGCCCTTCATCCACATAGGCGGTGATGAAGCGGTCAAGGATGAATGGAATGCCTCGGCATTGGTGCAAGCGCGGGCACGCAAGCTCGGCATTCACGACGCGGCGGCATTGCAGACCTATTTCACGCAAAAAATAGCTCGATACTTGAGTGCGCATCATCGGCGCGCCGTCGGTTGGGACGAAATCATGCAGCCCGGACTGCGGCACGACGCGGTGGTGATGGCGTGGCACGGCGCAGATGCGGCGCGAGCAGCGGCAATTAGAGGCAACGATACGGTTCTGGCGCCGGACCCGGCATTGTATTTCGATCATCGTCAAAGCGCGCTTGCGACCGAGCCGCCGGGGCGGCTGCCCATCATTTCGCTCGAGCAGGTATATGGTTTCGAGCCGCACGATGCGAAACTCGATGAGTCCGCACAGCGGCACATTCGCGGCCTTCAGGCCGACCTTTGGACCGAGCACATGAGCACCGAACAGAAGGTGGAGTGGATGGCGCTGCCGCGCGCTGCGGCATTGGCGGAGGTGGGCTGGTCTCCGCCGCAGCGAAGCTGGCCGGATTTCCTCAAGCGTCTGGTGTCGATGACGGCGCGCTACCGTGCGTTCGGCCTAAACTACGCGGACAGCGAGTTCGGCATTAATCCGCAGTTTACGCGCAGCGCCGGCGGTGTCGTCCTGACGCTTTCTAACCTTACCGAACTTCAAGATGCGGCGCTTGATACCGCCATCCGCTACACGCTGGATGGTCAAGAACCGAGCGTCACATCCGATCGCTACGCGGGGCCCATCAGCGTTGCGGTGGGAGCCGAAATCCGCGCCGCGACCTTCATTGCGGCGGAGCAAGTTTCACGCACGTGGACCTGGCATGTGGATGCGCAGGCAGGTGCGCGACGCACCAGCCACGAATTGGAGCTGTGCAGCGATGGCGTGGGGCTTCTGCTCGAACCACGGCGTGCAGGCAGCGAGGGTGTCACGCCCGTCATGCCCCTGGCCGTGGATATCATGAATCCGTGCTGGATTTATCGCGACGTCGATCTTCAACAGGGGCCGCAAATTCTCGCCGCGGTGTCGGCGCTGCCCTTCAACTATGAACTCGGGTCAGACGCCGCCAAGATCCGGGTGGGCGATAACAAGACTCCGGTGGGCGAGCTCGAAGTGCACCTAGACAGTTGCGACACCCCTAGCTTAAGTATCTTGCCGCTGCCGCCGGCGGCCAGCGCAGAGGGCCTCACGGAATTGCGGGCGCAAAGGCTACCACCGCTCGCGGGCCGCCACGATGTCTGCTTGCGGTTCGCACGTCCCAGTCTAGATCCGCTGTGGGCGCTTGACTGGGTGGAGATTGGGGACTAAGCGGTGATACTTCAACTCATGGCGCCGTTCGACGGCTGGTGCGCGACTCTCGACGAGGTGCCCGATCCCGTGTTTGCCGGCCGCATGCTCGGTGACGGCCTCGCCATCGATCCAACGAGCGGCGTCCTCATTGCGCCCTGCGAGGGCCATATCGTGACGTTGCCGGGGACCGGCCATGCGGTTTCCATTCGCAGCCCGCAGGGCATCGATGTGTTGATTCATATCGGTATCGATACCGTGCAACTCGGTGGCCGCGGATTTAAATCACAAGTCAAGCCGGGGGATATCGTAAAGGCCGGCGATGTGCTCATTCGCTTCGATCTGGACATCGTGGCCCGCAGCGCCAAGAGCTTAATCACGCCCATCGTGGTGACCACCGATGGCGTGACATTAGAGAAACGTCGGGCCACGGGGTTGGTTAAGGCGGGCGACCTGTTGTTTGAGGTGATCAGCCATGCATCGCGCCAATCAGATGCATGGCCTCGAACACCGGCACCCGGGGGCGCTGCCGCCGGTGACGACGTTCAGCGCGTGATTGTCGTCTCTTTACGCCAGGGGTTACATGCCCGGCCGGCGGCGCTGCTCGCGCGCAGCGCCAAAGCCTGTGGCGCACAAATTTCCCTTATCGCACATGGCCGGGTGGCCGATGCGCGCAGCGTGGTCGCCATCATGGCATTGGGCGTTCGCCACGGAGATGAATTGACATTGCGCTCCAAGGGCCTGGAGGCGGCACGGGCCCTGGACGCGATGATTGCCGGCCTCGAGGAGGCTGAGCGAATGGAGTCGGCGCATGCGCCGGCATTGGCGCAAGCGCCGCGCATCCCGGAGCGCGCGCGCGATGGTGAGCTCCGAGGCGTTTGCGCCGTGCCTGGCTTTGCGGTGGGCCGCGCTACTCGAATCGAGCGCCGCGAGATCGAAGTCACCGAGCAGGGATCGGGAGCCGCCCATGAACGCGAGGAACTCGATCGAGCCCGATCAAACGTGCGAGTCAGGCTGGAGCGCGTCCGCAACGCCGGCGGGACGGCGCGCCAGGAGATCATCGCTGCGCATCTTGAGTTTCTGGACGATCCGACGCTGAACGAGCGTGCTTACGAGCTGCTCGCGGACGGTAAGAGCGCCGGTTTCGCCTGGCGCGATGCCATCCGGCGATCGATCGCGGCGCTGGAAGCACTGGATGACTCGCGCATGCGGGAGCGCGCCGACGATCTTCTGGATGTCGAGGCACATGTGCTGCTCGCGCTGGCCGGCGAGGCGCGGCCCATGCATTTGCCGTTACCGGAGCAAGCCGTGCTTCTCGCCGACGACCTGTTGCCCTCCGAGCTGACTGCGTTGGACAGGCGGCGATTGGCGGCCATAGCGTTGAGTGGCGGCGGTCCGACCTCGCACGTTGCCATCCTGGCCGCCGCCATGGAGATACCGATGCTGATCGGTATCGGTGCGGAACTTCGCCAGGTTCCTGACGGACAAACGCTGATCCTCGATGCCGACAACGGCACGCTGCATGTCAAGCCCACCGCGCAATCGCTCGCAGCCGCAAGATCAACGGTGGACGTGCAAATCGCCCGCAGCGCGGCGTTGCGCCTGGCGGCCACTCGAGAATGCCATTCCCTCGATGGCACGCGCGTCGAGGTCTTCGCGAACTTAGGGAGCGTTGCCGACGCCATGGCCGCGGTCGCAAATGGCGCTGAGGGCTGCGGGCTGCTTCGTACCGAATTCTTGTTCATCGACCGAGAGACGGCGCCATCCGAGGACGAACAAGCGGAGGTGTACCAAAGTATTGCCAATGCCTTGGGCGGCCGACCGCTCATTTTGCGGATGATGGATGTGGGCGGGGACAAGCCGCTACGCTATCTGTCGCTGCCGCCCGAGGCGAATCCGGCCTTGGGAATGCGCGGTGTCAGAACCGCTATGCTGTATCCAAATTTGATGCGCACGCAGCTACGAGCGGCGCTGCGCATAAAACCATTCGGCATCGTGCGCCTGCTCATTCCGATGGTGACCGACCTATCGGAAATAATCGCGGTACGGCAGGTCATCGAAGAGCTTGCGAGCGAGCTGAAGCTCGAGCAGCGTGCCGTTCTCGGTGCAATGATCGAAACGCCGGGCGCAGCACTCACGGCGGGCACACTGATCCGCGAAGTGGATTTTCTGTCCATCGGCACGAATGACCTGACCCAATACACGCTCGCCATGGACCGCGGCCACTCAGAGCTGGCGCGGCGCACCGATGCCTTACATCCGGCCGTACTGCAGCTGATAGCGGCCACCGGGACGGTCGCCGAAGGGGCAGGGAAGCTGGTAGCGGTCTGCGGCGGTGTCGCAGCCGACCGTACAGCAGTGCCGATATTATTGGGTCTCGGCGTTCGTGAGCTCTCCGTCGTGCCGACTGCGATTCCAGCGATCAAGCGTCAGATCGGCGCCCTGCGCATCACAGAATGTCGAGAACTCGCAAAGCGCTGTCTTACTTTGGCTTCGGCGACCGAGGTGCGCAGCTTGATCGAGCATGCACTCGGGAACGGAGGGGACGGATCATGAAAGCTCGCTTTTCGGGATTCCAGCAACTTGGCCGTGCATTGATGCTGCCCATTGCGGTGCTGCCCATTGCCGGTCTGCTGCTACGCCTGGGTCAACCGGATCTTCTGAATTGGACGGCAATGGCCGCCGCCGGCACGGCCATCTTTTCCAATCTTGGGCTGCTGTTTGCGGTGGGCGTCGGCGTCGGACTCGCACGCGAGAACCACGGGGCAGCCGGACTCGCGGCGTTGGTGGGTTTCGTGGTTACGATGAAAGCGGCCGAGACCATGCTGCACGCGGCTCCCGGTTCGTTGTCCAAGTTCAGCATTCCGGTCGGATTGCTCTCGGGCGTCATCGCCGGCGTCGGTTATAACCGGTTCAGCAATATCACGTTGCCCAGCTATCTGAGCTTTTTTGGCGGACGCCGCTTCGTGCCCATCGTCAGTGGGCTGGTGGGATTAGTGTTGGGCGTGATTATTGGTTACGCGTGGCCTTTTCTGGAGCGCGGAATGGACGCGACCAGCCAGGCCATCCTGGGCGCCGGCCCGATTGGCCTTTTCGCCTATGGCGTCTTAAATCGCATATTGATCGTCACGGGGCTGCATCACATTCTCAACAATTTCGCCTGGTTCATCGTCGGCGACTATCACGGTGCGACCGGCGACTTGAACCGCTTCTTTGCCGGCGACCCCACCGCCGGCGCATTCATGTCGGGGTTTTTCCCGGTCATGATGTTCGGTTTGCCCGGCGCGTGCCTTGCCATGTATCACACGGCTCGACCAGAACGTCGAGCGGGCGTCGCAGGATTGCTGCTGTCCCTCGGTCTTACCTCCTTTTTGACCGGCGTCACCGAGCCGGTGGAGTTCACTTTTATGTTTCTCGCCCCGGTGCTGTACGCGTTGCATGCCGTAGCGACGGGGCTCGCCATGGTGATCATGAATTTATTCGGCGTGCACCTAGGTTTCAGCTTTTCCGCCGGCCTGTTCGACTACGTTCTCAATTTCACCCACGCCCAGCGCCCGTTGCTGTTGATCCCGATCGGTGCTGCCTATTTCCTGTTGTATTACGCGGTATTTCGCGTATGCATCGTTCGATTGAATCTCCCGACACCCGGCCGCGAAGCGGACGATATAGCGGCTCAAGCAATTGCGCCGGTGAGCGCCGGTGCGCGCGGCGAATCTTTCGTCGTAGCGCTGGGCGGTGCCGGCAATCTGACAGAAGTGACTGCCTGCACGACGCGACTGCGTTTAGGCGTAGTCGACAATCGTGCGATTGACGAATCCGCGCTTAGACGCCTAGGCTCACGTGGAGTGCTGCGTTCCGGGGCGACCGGGTTGCAGGTGGTTCTCGGGCCCATCGCCGATCAAGTCGCCGGCGAAATCCGCGACGCCTTGCGTACGCCGGCTACCGCCGATTCAGGACGCGAAGATGCGTCCGCCATGCTGGCCGCCCTGGGCGGGCGCCAAAATGTGAGCGGCGTGGAGAGTTTCGCGGGCCGCGTAAGTTTGCGAGTCTCTGACCCCAAAGCAGTCGATGAGCAAGCTCTGCGAACTCTCGGCGTGCGGGGCGTGGCCCACACGAGCGTGGGGTCCGTTCAATTGCTGATTGCAGGGGCCGCCGAAGATTGGGTACAACCGCTACGGCGACTGCTTGCCTGACGTGACTGGGAGGAAAAATGAGCGATACGGCCACCCTCTATAACCGCTCGGCCGAGGAGTCCATGCGCGCGCAGGCGCGGCGATCGGCCCTGCCGCCCACGGTGCGGCGAATCGTGGTGGTGGGAGGCGGCACCGCCGGCTGGATGGCGGCGTTGATCCTGGCACGCTCTTTGATTGAACAAGGCGTCGAAATCACGTTGGTGGAGTCCCCCACAGTCGGCATCATTGGCGTGGGCGAGGGCTCGACGCCGTGGTTGCGCGGTTTCTTCGATAGCTTGAATATCGAAGAGGCTGAATGGATGCCCGAATGTCATGCCACCTATAAGTGCGGAATCACCTTCGATGGATGGTCGACCAAGCCGGGTCACGGCAGCTACTTTCACCCGTTCGCCTCCATGCTCGACAACCTCACCATGACTCAATTCGTACATAACGCCGACGCCAGGGTCAGAGGCGCCGATGCCTGTGCGGATCCTGATCGATTCTTTATCGCGACTCGGCTGGCGCGCAAACATCTGGCGCCCAAACCGGCAGAGCATTTTCCCTTCGACATTTGGCACGGATATCACTTCGACGCGGTGCTCCTGGGGCAGTTTCTGCACAAGAAGGCACTGCAGCGCGGCGTTCGCTATCAAACCGCGCATGTGACTCACGCGAATCTCGATGAGCAGGGCATGATCGCCTCGGTCAGCACTCAAGATGGCGCCACCATCGGGGCAGATTTGTTCATCGACTGCACCGGCTTTGCGGGACTCCTCATCGATAAGGCGTTGAGAACCCCGTTTGTCAGTTTCTCCGAGAACTTGTTCAACGATGCGGCGGTGGCGATGCCGACGCCCATCGGCGATACGGTGCCCTCCGAAACGGTCTCCACGGCCCTAAAACATGGATGGGCCTGGAAGATTCCCCTCACGCAGCGCTTCGGGAACGGCTATGTGTATAGCTCGCAATTTTGCTCCGCGGATGCGGCGGAAACCGAACTTCGCGAACGCTTAGGGTTGCTTGATTCCGACACACCCGCGCGGCACCTGAAGATGAAAATTGGGCGCGTGACGAAGCACTGGAACAAAAACTGTCTCGCCGTCGGGCTGTCTCAAGGGTTCATCGAGCCCCTGGAGGCAACTGCCTTGCTGTTCATTCAACAAACGGCTACGGCCTTCGTTGAATGCCTTGAGCAAGGCGACTTGAGCGTGGCGGCGCAAGAGCGCTTCAACACTCGGGTCAATGAGCACTTCGAAGGCACTCGCGATTACATCGTGACGCACTACAAAACGAACAGCCGAAGCGATACGGAATACTGGCGCGCCAACGCGGCGAACAGGAATTTGTCGGAGCCCTTGAAGCAACTCCTGAACCTGTGGATGTCAGGTAATGGCATCGCAACCATGGTGCGCAAGCAGACGCTGGGGCGCGGATATCCCGTATTTTCCTGGTATGCAATCATGGCAGGAATGGGCATCTTTCCGGACTCGAGCACCTTGCATACGCCGACCCCGGCCGAGGGCACCTATGGGATCGCGGAGATCGACAACCTGCTCGAGCGCAGCGCAGCCAACTATCGGGATCACCGAGAGGTCCTGGAAAACATTCCGCCGCGCCGCAACGGTCAATCCCTGCAGGTCTATTTCTGGTGAGAGAATACTCGGGCCTTACCGTGGATGAGATCCGGCGCGATGTCCTACCCAACAAGCGTCCAGCGATTTTAAGGGGCTTGGTGCGCGATTGGCCGGCGGTGCACGAGTTCCTCGATTCACCCGGCGCACTGGTGCGCTATCTACAGCGGCACGACAGCGGCGTGGCCGTCGATGCGCTCATGACCGCGCCCGAGGCCGACGGCCAAATCTCCTACAACGCTGCGATGAGCGGCTTCAATTTCCATCGCAATCGGCTGCCCCTGTCGCAGATCGCCGAGCAAGTTTTGCGTTACGCCCACTTCCCCAAGCCCCCGGCGGTAGCGGCGCAGAGCGCGCTGATTCAAGAGTGCCTGCCGGGGTTTGCCGAGGAAAACAAGTTGGCTCTATTCGATGAGTCGGTACTGCCGCGCATCTGGCTGGGCAATAAAATCACGACGCCCACCCATGTGGATGAATGGAACAATGTCGGCTGCGTGATCGCCGGCCGCCGTCGCTTCACGCTGTTTCCGCCGCAGCAAATCGTGAATCTCTACATCGGTCCCTTGGACTTTGCTCCCACCGGAGCCGCCATGAGCATGGCATCGGTGCGCAATCCTGACTTCAAAGGTTTTCCGAAGTTCCGCGAGGCCATGGCGGCGGCGCAAATAGCCGAGCTGCAACCCGGCGATGCCATATTCATCCCGCCGCTGTGGTGGCACCACGTTGAGTCACTCGAGCCATTCAATGTGCTGGTCAATTACTGGTGGCATGACCCGCTGGGCGATGCTGCGCGGGCCGATTCCGCCTTCGATGCACTGCTGCACGCCATTCTCAGTATCCGCGCACTGCCGCCGGAAACCCGGCATGCCTGGGGTGCTTTCTTCGAGCACTACGTGTTTGGTGCCCAGGATGAATCTATCGATCACATTCCCCGCGAACGGCACGGCATACTCGGCGACTTGTCGCCAGAGCAAGTTAGCGCACTACGGGCGCATTTGAAGAAAAAACTGGGCGGCTGAAGCGATCAAGGCACAGCGAGCTCAAACATACGGCCCGCTCCCCTTGGGGGCGGGCCGATGCTGACATACAAGCTTCAGGCTGCGGGGCTGCCTTCAACCTGGATCATCAGTTTCACGTCCTGCTTGAATCCGTACTTTTCGCCGTAATTCACGCCGAAGTCGGCGCGATTGATGGTCGCCGAGGCGTCCGCGCCGCAAACCTCTTTCTTGCTCATCGGATTCTGCATGCACTTGAACGAATTAATCTGAAGTGTCACCGGCTTCGTCACACCGTGCATGGTCAAAGTGCCTTGCGCTTCGGTGGGTGTCGCGCCAGCAAATTTGGTGAACTTTGCGGCGAATGTCGCAGTGGGGTATTTCGCCGCGTCGAAAATCTCCGCCGACTTGGCGTGCTCGTTCAATTTCGGCATGCCGAAGTCGATTGAACTCATATCCACCGTCACATCGAGGGATCCGGACTTCGCGTCCTTGTCGTACACGACCTTTCCAGACGTCGCGTCGAATTTGCCGCGCCAGGTCGACAGGCCGCCGAAATGGTCCGCTTCGAAGCTCGGATAAGTGTGGGCAGGATCGATCACATACGTAACCGGCGCTGCGAACGCGCCAGCGCCTAACAGCGCGGCCATTGACGCCAAAACAATACGGTTCATTGGGGCTCCTTACACAAGACGAATGGGTATAATTCCGCGCAAATCATAGCTGAAAGCTTAAGGTCGCTTCGGCTTATCTCGTTAAAGGGTCATACAGGGGTGTTCTAATTGGAACTATTCGATGCAATTGCCTCGCGGTCGACCGCGAAGGCCGTGGCCGAGCCAGGGCCGACAGCAGACGAACTCGATCGGCTTTTGCAAGCTGCCGCACGCGCGCCGGATCACGGACGCTTGAAACCCTGGCGCTTCATCATCGTGAACGGCGCCGCGCGCGAGTCCTTCGCGAATGCCGTTGCTCAAGCGCGGAAAGACCAAATACCGGACTTCACGGACGAGCAAATGGAGCTGGAACGCGAGAAAATAAGGCGTTCCCCGAGCATTGTGATAGCGGGTTGCGCCGTGAGGAAGGACATTCCCAAGGTCCCTGAGATTGAGCAGGTCATTGCGGTGGGCGCAGCCGTGGAAAACCTATTGCTGGCGGCTAACGATTTGGGATACGGCGTGATGTGGAAAACGGGGCCTCCCGCGTACAGCCCTAAGATCAAAGCGGTGGTGGGACTTGCCGCAGATGACCACATTGTTGCCATCCTTCACCTGGGCACGAAGGTCAAATAGCGTGCGGGCGGAGCGATGCGGTCTTAACCAGCGCCCAAACCGCTATTCCGGCAGTCAATCGCAGTTCACGGGTAGCGGCTTTGGTAACCCGCGCCATGATGACCATGCCGCCGATATCGATGGCGATCAAATCGGATTCCGCATCATCGCTCGCCACCTCAACGACCGTGCCGGTCAGGCAGTTTCGCACGCTGAGGTGTTCGGGTGCCCGCGTTGCAACAATGAGATCGCGGGCCAGCAATTGCACGCGCAGCTTGGCGCCTCGAGCGGCCTTCGCAAAATGCACCTTGAGTTCTCCTTGCCCCACCCGAACACGCGTCAGCCCGCTTGCAGGATCGATGCCAAGGACCGTGCCGTCGACGATCGCGCCCACCGCATCGGCGCCTACTATCGCGCGCAAGCGGGAATCCAAGCTCATTTCGCCAAGGTTTCCCTGCGCGATGGTCGTCCCTGATTCCATCAAAACCAGATGCGTCGCCAGTCTTAAGACTTCGTCGAAATTATGGCTGACGTAAACCATGGGGATTGCCAATTGGTCGCGCAGGGTTTCTAGGTAGGGCAGCACCTCCTCGCGGCGCGATGCGTCAAGGGAAGCCAGAGGCTCGTCCAGCAGTAAAAGGCTGGGCTGTGATAGCAGCGCCCGGCCGATGGCAACGCGCTGGCGCTCGCCGCCTGAGAGCTGATGCGTCCGACGCTGCATGAGCAATCCTAAATCCAGCAGGTCGGCGACCAAATTCATGTCGATGAAGGGCTCAACGGCCGCGCGTTTTTGCGCATACCGCAGGTTTCCAGCCACATTCAAATGTGGAAACAATCGCGCATCTTGGAACACATAACCGATTCGGCGCCGCTCGGGCGGTACGTCTATGTGTCGCGCGGTGTCCAGCAGCACGGCATCCCCCAGCGCGACGCGTCCTGTATCGGCTTTAAGCAAGCCCGCAAGGATATTGACCAGGGTCGTTTTGCCGCAGCCCGAGCGGCCAAACAACGCCACGACTCCGGGAGTGGGTAGGTCGAATCTCGCGTCCAGCGTAAATGCACCCCGGTGCTTTAGGACTGCGACTTGAAGCATCAGCGCCCCAACAACCGCCGCAGCCGATGGGCGAACCATTCTGACAACGCCAGGCCGCCGAGGCCGAGAATGCACGAGAGCGCTGCGAGGCGCGCCGCGGCAGCGTCGCCGCCCGGTGTTTGCAGCGCCGTATAGAGGGCCAGGGGCAGCGTGCGCGTCTCGCCGGGAATATTGGAAACGAATGTAATGACAGCACCAAACTCGCCAAGCGCTGCGGAAAAAGCCGTGATGGCGCCCGCCAGAACGCCGGGCAGCATCAAGGGAAGGGTGATTGTGGCGAACCGATCGAGCGCGCCTGCGCCCAAGGTGCGGGCGACATCCTCCAACCCTCGATCAACATCCTCCAGTGAAATTCGCATGGCGCGTACCATCAAGGGAAATGACATCACTGCGGTAGCCAGAGCGGCGCCGTTGCGTGTGAAGATTAGTTCAATGCCGAACGTGCGTTCCAGCCAGCCGCCGATGGGACCGCGGACCCCGAACAAGATTAGCAACAGGTAACCGACCACCACCGGCGGCAATACCAGCGGCAGATGTACGATTGCATCGAAAATGGTTCGTCCCAAAAACCGCCGGCGCGTCAAAACCCAGGCGACCAAAACGGCGAAGGGTAGGCTAAGCAAGACGCTTCGCGTCGCCACACTCAAGCTTAGGTGGAGTGCCTGGCTCTCATTGGCAGTGAGCCACATATGGGCCGCTTACGCTGAAGTCCGGAGCTGCATTCAGCAAGCAGTATACTGTGCGGGCGACTCACCTTAGGGAATCTGATCAATGTCCTATTTTCACGCCGTGGCGTCTGCCGCAGCGTTCAACGAACCGACCAGAGCGTCTCGCACCGGCGTGCTGCTCGTTAATCTGGGCACACCGGATTCGCCTTCCTACTTCGCGGTGCAGCGGTATTTGCGGGAATTCTTGGGAGACCGGCGGGTCATCGATACATCGCGCCTAATTTGGCTGCCGCTGCTTTACGGTGTGGTGCTGCCGCTTCGGCCACTGAGAACGGCGCGCAACTATCGAAGGATCTGGATGAGCGAGGGCTCGCCCTTAGCGGTGTACTCGAAACGACTCGCGGCAAAAGTACGCTCGATGCTGCAGGCGGATTTTGATGGCGGGGTTCACGTAGAGCTTGCCATGACTTATGGGAATCCCGCCATCGAACGCGCCATTCAGTCCTTCGCGGAGAAGGGCGTGGATAAGCTTTTGGTGCTTCCCTTGTATCCGCAATATTGCTCCTCGACCACCGGATCGGTGGTGGACGGGACCAACCGCGCCCTCAAGCGGTGGCGGACATTGCCCGAGATCCGCTTCGTCTATGACTACCATGATGACCCGGGGTATATCGGCGCCTTGGCCGCTCAAATTCAGAAGAACTGGGCCGCTGTGGGCGAGCGCTCGCATTTGCTATTTTCCTATCATGGCATTCCGGCCTCTTACGTTTCAAAGGGAGATCCTTACCAACACCAGACCGAGGAAACGAGCCGGTTGGTGGTCGATCGGTTAGGATTGAACGAGGCTGACTGGTCTCACTGCTATCAGTCGCGATTCGGTAGGGTAACGTGGCTGCAACCTTATACGATCGACAAGCTCAAGGAGCTTAGCAGTCGAGGAGTACGCAAGGTCACCGTGGCCTCGCCGTCCTTTGCCGTGGATTGTTTGGAGACGCTGGAAGAGGTGGCCATCGAATATCGGGACCGCTTCCTGGAATGGGGTGGCGAGCGATTGACGCTGGTCCCAGGATTGAATGACGGCGACGAACACGCAGCAGCGCTTGCCGCCATCATCAAGAAGCGCCTCCAAAACTCGAGCTAATGCTCCTCCCAGGCGCGCGTCAAAATCGCATCGCGGTCAATTTTCGCTTCACTGGCACCGAACACGGCTCCCCAGCCACTTTCGGCTAAGCGCGTCGCACAGAAAGCTTCCGCAACGGCCCGAGAAGGTGCGTCCACGGCGCCTGCAATCAAAATCTTTGCCTGCATCAACGTGACGAAGGCTTGCGAGAAGCGGCGCGCTTGCGCTTCATCGTGATCCAAGGCATCCATGCTTGCTTCGAATCGTTCAAGGGCAGCGTCGTAAAATTGATGCCCGCCGCGCGCGATGACGAGCTCATCGAGCACTGCTTCACGGGTCGCATTCGATCTGCCGAAAGCGCGCAATACATCGAGGCACATGATGTTGCCGGACCCTTCCCAGATGGAATTGACCGGCATTTCGCGCACGATCCGCGCTAGCGGCAACTCTTCCGTGTAGCCGTTGCCTCCCAATACTTCCATGGCTTCCGCGGCCAATTCGCAGCCGCGCTTGCAGACCCAGAATTTGGCCGCGGATGTGAGCGCGCGGCGTAGCGCCGCCTCGCTAGGTTGCTCGCTATCGAAAGCGCGTGCCAGGCGCAAGCTCAATGCGGTCGCGCCCTCCGATTCAAGTGCCAGATCCGCGAGCACGCTGCGCATCAATGGTTGAGCAATCAATGGCGATCCGAAGGCTTTCCGGTGATGAGCGTGATGCAGCGCCTGGACAACCGCCTGACGCATCATGCCGGCGCTTCCCGTGCAGCAATCCAATCGCGTAAAGGTTCCCATTTCTAGGATGGTGGGAATGCCGCGGCCTTCCTCACCCAAAAGAGACGCCCAGGCGTCGACAAATTCGACTTCGGAAGAAGCGTTGGAGCGATTGCCCAGTTTGTCTTTTAGGCGCTGAATGTAAATACCGTTGAGGGTTCCGTCGGGGAGGCGTCGCGGCATGAAGAAGCACGACAGGCCGGTGCCCGTCTGCGCCAGAACCAAGTGGGCGTCGCACTGCGGCGCGGAGAAAAACCATTTGTGCCCGGTAACCCGACAGGAGCCGTCGGTGGATCGAACGGCACGCGTGGTGTTGGCGCGGACATCGGAGCCACCCTGTTTCTCAGTCATGCCCATGCCGATCAACCCGCCGCGCTTCAGGTCGAATGAAATATCGCGCGGATCGTATTCCCGGGCGAGCAGACGGGGCACCCAGTCGCGGGCGAGCGCTGCGTCGCGACGCAGTGCTGCGATCGCCCCATATGTCATCGTAGTCGGACAGAGCGTGCCGCTCTCGATCTGTGCTTGCATGAAGTAGCCGGCGGCGCGCGCCACGTGCGCACCGGTATTCGTCTGGGGCTCGGCCCATGGGCTGCTGTGATAACCCCGCGCCGCGATCCCCTGCATGAGTGCATGCCATGACGGATGGAATTCAACCGAATCGATGCGCTCGCCCTGCGCGTTGAAGCTGTGCAACACAGGTGTGAAACGGTTGGCGAGGCGGGCATGCTCGTAATTAGTGCATGTTCCCAGCTCACCGCCGGCATCAAAGAGCTCCTGCGCCGCCCAGCCGGCGCCCTCGCGTTGCACGGCCTCGCGCAGTGCCTTATCGGTGGCAAACAGGTTGTATCCCGTCAGCGGCGGGGTTTGATTAAAGATAGGGTGGGTGGGGGATGCATGTTCCATGAACACAATCTTGCACCCGGTACGCCGGCAGTGCTAGATTCACCCCATGTATTCCGTCCGCAGGCCTTTGCTCAGCACCCCAGGCATTATGTCGCGCCTGGGCTCGCTTAAACTGCTGCTGCGCCGCTAGGCGCCACTCACTCACGCGCCATCGGTCGGCGCTTACAAGACCGGAAAAATCCTTAAACGCGCCAGTGCAACTGGCGCGAATCTGGCTTACCTGCGAGTGAGAGAAAACACATGTTGCGAAATCCCGTCTCTAAATACCGTTCCTTTGCCCCAATCGAACTCGCCGATCGCACTTGGCCAAATCGTGTCATCACGGCTCCGCCCGCCTGGTGCAGCGTGGACTTGCGAGACGGAAACCAAGCGCTCATTGAGCCGATGGATGCGGCGCGCAAACGCCGCATGTTTGATATGTTGGTAAAAATCGGCTTCAAAGAGATCGAAGTGGGCTTCCCCGCGGCATCGCAAACCGATTTCGACTTCGTGCGCGAGCTCATCGAACAGCGACTGATTCCGGATGACGTCGTCATTCAAGTGCTCACGCAAGTGCGGCCCGAACTTATCGCGCGCACCTATGAAGCCTTGCAAGGTGCGCGCCGCGCCATCGTGCATATCTATAATTCAACCTCGGTTGCTCAGCGCCGCGTGGTGTTTCGCACCGACCGCGCGGGGGTTGTAGATCTCGCCGTGCGGGGCGCGATTGTGGTGCGTGATCTGGCCTTGCGCCAACCGGATACCGAATGGACATTCGAATACAGCCCGGAAAGCTTCACCGCCACCGAATTGGATTTCGCAGTCGAGATTTGCGATGCGGTCACATCGGTTTGGGAGCCCACTGCCGGGCGCAAGACCATCCTGAATCTTCCAGCGACCGTGGAGATGGCCACCCCGAATGTGTATGCCGATCAAATCGAGTGGTTCTCGCGACACGTCGCACGTCGGGAAGCGGTCATCGTCAGCATTCACCCGCACAACGACCGCGGTACCGCTGTCGCGGCGGCGGAATTGGCGGTGATGGCCGGAGCGGACCGTATCGAGGGCACATTGTTCGGCAATGGCGAGCGCACGGGCAACGTGGATATAGTAACGTTGGCTCTCAACCTTTATTCCCAAGGCATTGATCCTAAATTGGATTTCTCTAATATCAACGAGGCTGCCCGCTGTGCCGAGGCCTGCAATCAGCTGCCCATCCATCCGAGGCACCCATATGTGGGCGACCTCGTGTTCACGGCGTTTTCCGGTTCGCATCAAGACGCGATCAAGAAGGGCCTGGCGGCGCGTGCCAATGCGGATGTTTGGGACGTCCCCTACCTGCCTATTGATCCCTCGGATCTGGGCCGTTCCTATGACTCGATTATTCGTGTTAACAGCCAGTCGGGAAAGGGCGGCGTTGCGTATCTGCTGGAACGGGACTATCAGTTGCTCATGCCGCGTAGGCTGCAAATCGAATTCAGCCAAGTCGTGCAGTCAGCCGCAGATATCACAGGTAAGGAGCTGACTTCCCAAGAGTTATGGGATCTTTTCAGCGCTGAGTACTTGGCACCGCGTGCCCCCTATGTCTACCGCTCTCACCAGCTAGCGGCCTCCACGGACGGGGCGGACACCGAACGCTTAAGCGTGCAAATCGAAAATGCGGGCCAGCTCGAAACCTGGTTCGGCCAAGGGTCCGGGCCCATCGAGGCGATGGTAAAGGCCGCCGAGTTGCCCTTCGATGTCCTCTCTTATGAGGAACACTCACGCGGTAAAGGGAGCGCCGCCCAAGCGGTCTCTTATATAGAGATCACCACGCGTTCGCGGCGAACCTTGTTTGGCGCCGGAATGCACCCAAATATCATTACGGCCTCCCTGCTCGCTGTTTTATCGGCTGTGAACCGGGGCATCGCGCAGGGCGCCTTTCCGGTTCGAGAGGCGCGTGTTCGCACGGGTACTTGAGGAACCGCCTGTAAGCAGTGGATTAGCATGAGGATATGGCGACCCATTGCCGCGGAACCAAGCATCCATCCGCGGCATCTTACAAATAGAGATTGATTCTTATCGACCTAGTTGAATGCCGGGCAGAATCGGATATAGTGCGCAGCTTCACAAACTCGAGCTGATCGATCCCATTGATTTCAGGGGCTTTTCTCCAAAAATGAGCGAACGCGAAGACGAACATTTCGATATCGACGATGAGTTTCTCGGCGAAGCCGAAGAAGCGCACGACTTCGATCCACTCATCGAGCGCACCGAGCGTCGCCCGAAAGCGGTGGCTGCCGGCAAACGCGGTAAGGCTGCATGGAGCAGGGTAGAAGACGTGCTAGCCGAGCGGCAGCTTGAAAAGGAACTGCGCGATATATTCGAAGACGATTAAGTTCGGGCCATTCAGAGAATCGTTTCACTCCGACGTTTAAGCGTTGGGTCTCGCGGGACTTAAAATCACATGTCTTCTCCTTCTCAGCTAAACCAAGCTCCCGCTTGGCTTGTGCTCAAATTCGGCGGTACCAGCGTGTCCACGGCGGCCAACTGGCACAACGTGGCGCAAGTGCTTCGCGCCCGCATTGCTGAACGCTTCCGACCGCTTGTAGTCCATTCCGCGCTGTCGGGAATTACCGATCGGCTCGAGTCGCTGTTGTCGGCCGCGATGACAGGAGGCCATGCGCCGATTCTGCAACAGATCGAATCGACGCATCGCGCCCTGGCGGCAGAGTTGAGAGTCTCGCCCAATGCGCAATTTGAAAGTTTCACGCGCGAGCTGCGCGTCCTGGCGCGCCAGGTAGCCGAGCGCCGCGTTGTCGATGATGCCCTGTGCGCACGCGTCATGGCCATGGGCGAACTACTGGCCACGACGTTGGGAGTCGAGTTCCTGAACGCACAGGGCATTGCTACCGCGTGGGTAGACGCTCGGCAGGTGTTGCGTGCGCAGACCCTGCAAAACGCAACGGATAGGGCCAGTTTGCTCTCCGCGACTTGCGATTTCGCTCCCGACTCAACTTTGCAGTCAGCCTGGGCTTCCCTGGATCGGGTCGTGCTGACTCAAGGATTCATTGCCGCGAATGCGGCCGGCGACACGGTATTGCTGGGCCGAGGCGGCTCCGATACCTCCGCCGCTTACTTTGCGGCCAAGCTCAATGCAGCACGCCTAGAGATCTGGACCGACGTCCCCGGCCTGTTCAGCGCCAACCCGCGTGCCGTGCCGACAGCGCGCCTGTTGCGACAGCTGCACTATGATGAAGCGCAGGAAATCGCCAGTAACGGTGCGAAGGTTCTGCATCCCCGCTGTATTTTGCCGGTGCGCCAATACAAAATTCCATTGCACGTGTATGCCACGCAAGCTCCGGGCCTGGAAGGCACCGTGGTATCGGCCAACGTCGCTGACAGCGCAGCGCAGGTCAAGGCGATCGCAATCAAGAAGGGAATTACCTTGGTCTCGATGGAGAGCCCGGGGATGTGGCACCAGGTCGGTTTCCTCGCGGACGCGTTTCAGGTCTTCAAGCAGCATGGATTGTCGGTCGACCTGGTGTCGACATCGGAAACCAACGTCACGGTGTCCTTGGACCCAACCGCCAATACTTTGAACGCTGCGGCCTTAAGCTCTCTGACGGCCGCTTTGGCCGCTTTGTGCCGGGTTGAAATACTGGGGCCTTGCGCCTCACTGAGCCTGCTAGGCCAAAACATCCGCGGCATCTTGCATGAGATGGGGTCCGCGTTCGAATTGTTTCAAGACCACAAGATTTACTTGGTGACCCAGGCGGCGAACGATTTGAATTTCACGTTCGTCATTGATGAGTCGCAAGGCGACCGCTTGGTGCAGCAGCTGCACGAGCGGCTCATCCAGAGCATCGGTTCGGATCGCGTGCTCGGTCCCACCTGGGCCCAATTGTTCCTGGACAAAGACAAGGGTGCTGCGCGCACGATCGATTGGTGGGAAGAGCCGCAAAAGCGCAGTGCCCTGCTTGAGATCGCGGCACGTGAGTCAGCCGCCTTCGTCTACGACCATGAGACGCTGAATGCCACGCTGGCAGCGGTGCTGCGCATCAAGTCGGTTAAGCGATGGGCCTATGCCATGAAGGCGAACTGGCATGCAGAGATCTTACGCAAGATATACGGCGCAGGACTGATGTTGGAGTGCGTCTCGCGAGGCGAACTCGAGCACGCCTTCGCCTCGGTGCCGGCGCTGCTCCCTGAGCGCGTCTTGTTCACGCCCAATTTTGCGCCGCGAGCAGAGTATGAATTTGGTCTCGCCAAAGGCGTGCGGGTAACGCTGGACAATCTTTACCCGTTGAAAATGTGGCCCGAGGTTTTTCGCGGCAGGGAACTATTCCTGCGAATCGATCCAGGGTTCGGCCGAGGCCACCACAGCCACGTGCGCACCGCGGGCGTGCACACCAAGTTCGGCATTCCAATCGCCGAAATCGACGAGCTGGTTGCGTTGACGAAAGCTGCGGATGTGCGGGTGACAGGGTTGCACGCACACAGCGGCAGCGGCATCTTCGATGTCGGCAATTGGACGGAAACAGGTGCGTTGCTCGCGGAGCTGGCCCAGCGATTCCCGCACGTCAGAGTGATTGATCTGGGCGGCGGCATGGGCGTTCCTGATCAATCAGGACATAGCGAAATCGATCTGGACGCCCTCGATGCTGGGGTGGCGGGACTTGCGAAAAGCCACCCCCACATCGAATTTTGGATGGAGCCGGGCAGATTCCTGGTCGCCAGGGCTGGAGTGCTGGTGGCTGTCGTCACTCAATTGAAGGGCAAGGGCGATGTGCACTATGTCGGTGTCGCGACGGGCATGAATTCCTTGATCCGCCCGGCGCTTTACGGTGCACACCACGATATTCGCAATCTCACACGCCTCGATGAACCGATGAGCCACCGCGTGAATGTCGTGGGTCCGATTTGCGAAAGTGCCGATCAGCTCGGATCGGATCGATGGCTTCCCGCAAGCCAAGAGGGCGACGTAATTCTCATTGCCAACTGCGGCGCCTATGGATATGCCATGTCATCGAATTATAACCGGCGCCCTCCGGCGCGAGAGTTTATGATTTGATCATGCAAGACGTCGGCATCATCGGTTGGCGAGGGATGGTGGGGTCAGTGCTTCTCGAGCGGATGCGGGAGGAAAAGGACTTCGAACTCATCAATCCGACTTTTTTCAGCACTTCTCGGGCCGGGGCGCCCGGGCCCGTGCTGGGTGCATCCGCCACGACGGTGCAGGACGCCTATGACATCGCGGCCCTGTCCCGATTGCCCATGCTTATCAGCGCGCAGGGTGGCGACTACACGCAGGCAGTTCATGCAAGTTTGCGAGCAGCGGGATGGAAGGGCTATTGGATCGATGCCGCATCCACATTGCGAATGGACAAGGATGCCGTGATCGTGCTCGATCCGGTGAATCTGCCGGTGATGCAAGCGGCGCAGCAGCGCGGCATTAAGGACTTCATCGGCGGCAATTGCACCGTCTCGCTCATGCTCATGGCGGTGGCGGGCCTGTTGCGCGAGGGGCTGGTCGAGTGGATTACCGCAATGACTTATCAGTCAGCCTCGGGCGCCGGAGCGCAAAACATGCGCGAGATGCTCGGGCAGATGGGTGTGCTGCACGGTGCGGCCGCGGCGCTTCTTGAGAATCCTGCCTCGAGGATTCTGGAGATCGACAGGGCCGTTAGCGCGGCGTTGTCGAACGATAAATTACCTACCGAGCACTTCGGCGTGCCGCTGGCCGGGAGCCTCATTCCATGGATCGACAAAGATCTGGGTAACGGCCAAAGTCGAGAGGAATGGAAGGCCGGTGCCGAGGCCAACAAAATCCTTGGGTTCGAGGAGCGCCCCGTTCCCATAGAAGGCATTTGCGTCAGGGTGAGCGCCATGCGTTGTCATTCTCAAGCCCTTACCATCAAGCTGGCGAAGGATTTGCCCTTGACCGAAGTAGAGCGCTTGATCGCCGGCGGCAATGAATGGGTTCGAATCGTGCCCAATAACAAGGACGCGACCATTCGAGCGTTGTCGCCCGCTGCAGTCAGCGGCAAATTGGACATTCCCATTGGACGGCTGCGAAAGCTCTCCATGGGAGGAGAATTCCTGTCCGCCTTCACGGTTGGCGATCAATTGCTCTGGGGTGCCGCCGAGCCGCTACGGCGCACTATGCGTTTTCTGCTTCCGCATGTGTGAGCAGATGGATCGGCACCGGCTTGACGTGCCACACTCCTTCGCAATACTCCCGTATCGTGCGATCGGATGAAAGCTTGCCGCTGCGCGCGGTGTTGAGTATCGACATCCTGGTCCAGCGGTCAGTGTCTGCGTAGGCCTCCGAGACCCTATTTTGACAATCGATATACGATTGAAAGTCCGCCAACAGGAAGTAGGGATCCTGATAGAGCAGTCCGTCGATCAAAGGCCTGAACAATTCTTGGTCGCCCCGTGAAAAGAAGCCGCTGCGGATCAGGTCAATCACATCGCGCAGGGCTTGGTTGCCATTGTAGTAATCCAGAGGTCGATAGCCCCGCGCTTTTAGCGCATAGACTTCGGGTGTTGTGAGACCAAACAAGAAAAAGTTGTCAGCGCCCACTTCTTCGAGTATTTCGATGTTTGCTCCGTCCAGTGTGCCGATGGTCAGCGCTCCGTTCATGCAAAATTTCATATTGCCCGTGCCCGACGCCTCCTTGCCCGCCGTCGAAATCTGTTCGGATAGATCCGCTGCCGGATAGACACGCTGGCCGTTCTTGACGTTGAAATTGGGCAGGAACACGACTTTGAGCCGGCCGCGCACATCCGGATCACGATTCACCACATCGCCCACCGAGGTGATCAGCTTGATCATGAGCTTTGCCAAATGGTAACCGGGCGCGGCCTTGCCGGCGAAAATGAACGTGCGCGGCTGCACCTCGATTGAGGGGTTGCATTTGATTCCGTGATACAGCCACACGATGTGCAATACCTTCAAATGTTGGCGCTTGTACTCGTGGATGCGTTTTACCAAGACATCGAACATCGAGTACGGATCGACGGTGACGCCCGCGCGCAGCTGCGCGCGGGCGTCGAGATTTTGCTTGTTGAAATGCTTGATCTCTCGCCAGCGGTCGCGGAACTCAGGGTTGTCCGCCAATGGCTCCAGCGCCTCGAGACGGCTCAAGTCCTTGATCCATTCATCGCCGATTTGTTCGCTGATAAGTGCCGAGAGCTTCGGATTGCTCAATACCATCCAGCGCCGAGGCGTCACACCATTGGTTTTGTTGGTGAACTTTCGGGGCCACATTTCGTAGAAATCCTTGAGCACATCGCTCTTCAACAGCTCGGAATGCAGCGCCGCCACACCGTTGATGGTATGGCTGCCGACGCAGGCGAGGTGGGCCATACGCACGTATCGCTCGCCCGTCTCGTCAATGATGGACATGCGCACGATGCGTGCCTCATCGCCCAGAAAGCGAATACGCACTTCTTCGAGAAAATGCGCATTTATTTCATAAATGATTTGTAAAATTCGCGGCAGCACCCGGCCGAAGACCTCGATGGGCCAGCGCTCGAGCGCCTCGGGCATCAAGGTGTGATTGGTATAGGCAAAAGTCCTGCAAGTCACCTCCCAGGCCTCCGTCCACGAGAGCAGCGACTCATCGACCAGCAAGCGCATCAATTCGGCGATCGCGACCGCGGGGTGGGTGTCATTCAGCTGCACGGCGAACTTCGAGTGGAAATGATCCACGGATATTTTTTGCGTGCGCAAGATCCGCATCATGTCTTGCAGGGAGCAGGAGACGAAGAAATATTGCTGTTCCAGGCGCAGCTCTTTACCGCGGGCTTGCTCATCGTTGGGGTAGAGCACTTTACTCAAGTTTTCGGATGCTACTTTTTGATTTACCGCGCCGTAGTAATCGCCGCTGTTGAAAATGGCGAAGTCGAAGGATTCCGGAGCCTCCGAGCGCCACAAGCGTAGCGTGTTCGCCGTGTTGGTCTTATAGCCCAAGATGGGCGTGTCGTAGGGCACGCCGATGACGGTTTTATCGGGAAACCAACGAACTCTCAGACGATTCTGTTCATCGACGTAGGGCTCGGCGCTGCCGCCGAACTTTACTTCGACTGCCCATTCAGGACGCTTCAGTTCCCAGGGATTGCCCCATCGCAGCCATTTATCGGTCTTCTCCACTTGCCAGCCGTCGACGATCTCTTGGTGGAAAATGCCGAATTCGTAGCGAATGCCGTATCCCACGGCCGGTATTTCGAGCGTGGCCAGCGAATCGATGAAGCAAGCGGCCAAACGTCCCAAGCCGCCGTTGCCCAAACCCGGCTCTTCCTCTTGTTGCATGAGGTCATCGAGATTGAGTCCTAGCTCTGTCATGCACTCGCGCACACGCTCCAGGATGCCAAGATTGATCAGATTATTGCCTAGGTGCGGCCCCATCAAAAATTCGGCCGAGAGGTAGGCGACCGTGCGCGAGGCTTGTCTAGTGTAAGTGGCCGCCGTGCTGATCCAATGCTGCAGCATGCGGTCGCGAATCGCATAAGCCAGCGCCATGTAGTAATCATTTTTTGTGGCAAGGGCCCGAAATTTGCCCTGCACGTAGAACAGGTCGTCCAAGAAGGCGCTTTTGAGCGCTTCCTTGCTGAGCGAGGTGCGCTCGTCCTCCGCGTTCGATTCGGCTTTCACGGCGACCACAAGACTTCAACCGGGGTCCGGGCTTGGCGAAGCACCGCGCGTATCGGCATTTCCTCCACGGGGCCCGGCGCGTTGGCGGCAAGTAAGGTACGCCATTTCTGTTGGCCCGTCATGAGAACGACGATGCGCCGAGAGTCGAGCAGCGCGCTTAAATTCAAGCTCAAGCGTGGCCGCGGCGGCGCCGGTGCGCGCATGCCGACGCAGCCGGGGACGGCCGCCGAGTCAAGGGCGCTTGATAGATTGGGCGAACCGGGAAATAGGGAGGCCGTATGGCCGTCATCCCCCATGCCCAGTTGCACGGTATCGAATGGACGCGGCACACGCGCAAAGGTTTCCCACGCCGATACGGCGCCCACATCCGGTGTCGGAGCGCCATTCTTCAGGCCGATGAATCGTGCTGCCGCCGCGGATTCTTGCAGCAGCACCTCGCGCACCAGTTTCTCGTTGCTGGATGGATCGATAGGCTCGACCCAGCGCTCGTCGGCAAGCGCAACACAGACCCGGCTCCAATCGAGCTGCTGTTTCCGAAGCAACTCAAAAAATCTGATCGGAGACTTGCCGCCGGAGACCACGAGACTGGCTGCTCCCCGTGCCGCAATCGCCGCGCGCAGAGTTGCGCCGATTTCATCCGCCAGCGACTGTGATACCGCCTCGGCGTCGGGGAATTTGATGACGCGGGGTTCAGAGTTCATCATGCCAGGCAAACCCATCCCGACTGAGCATGGCACTGGATGAGGCGGGTCCCCACGTGCCGGCAATGTAGAATTTTGGCGCCTCGTCGAATTGTTCCCAGCCCGCGCGGATTGGGTCTATCCAGGCCCAGGCCGCGTCGAGCTCGTCTCTTCGCATAAACAGGGTTAAATTGCCTTTCACAGTGTCCATCAATAAACGTTCATACGCATCGAGACTGCGAGTCTTGAACGTTTCACCCAAGTCCAGCGCCAGGCTTACAGGTTTCAGGCGCATGCCTTCGCCGGGATTCTTCGCCAAGATTGTCATTGTAATGCTTTCGTCGGGCTGCAGGCGGATCACCAACTCATTGGCGGTGTGCGTGGCGTTCGGCATCTCGAAAATCGGATGCGGCACATCCTCAAAGGTCACCACGAGCTCCGTGACGCGGTCTTGCAGCCTCTTTCCGGTGCGTAAATAGAAAGGTACGCCCGCCCAACGCCAGGTATCGATGTCCACTTTCAGCGCGACAAAGGTTTCGGTACTGCTGTCGGCAGCAATATCGGACTCCTGGAGGTAACCCGGCACCGGCACGCCCCGAACCGCGCCGGCTTTGTACTGGCCGCGCACCGACTTGGTGAGCACGTCACGATCCCGCAACGGCCGCAAGGCCCTCAAGACTTTAAGCTTCTCGTCGCGCACCGCGTCCGGATCGCTGCTCGCCGGCGGCTCCATGGCCATGATGCACAGCAGTTGCAGCAAGTGGTTCTGAACCATGTCGCGCATGGCGCCGGTCTTGTCGTAGAAGTTGCCGCGGCGCTCCACCCCAAGTTCTTCCGCAACGGTGATTTGGACGTGCTTGATCAATCCACGCCGCCATAGCGGCTCGAACAAAGCGTTGCCAAAACGCAAGGCCATGAGATTTTGCACCGCCTCCTTGCCCAAGTAATGATCGATCCGGTAAATCTGTTTCTCCGCGAACACGGCTCCCACTTGTTCGTTAATGAGATTTGCTGACGCCGTGTCATGACCCAAAGGTTTTTCCAGCACCACACGCGACAGCGGCGTAACAACCTTTGCTTTGGCGAGATTTTGGCAAATCACGGAGAAGAGGTTGGATGCGGTGGAAAAGAAGAACACGCGTACGACGCGGTCACGGTCCGCCAACAAGCCGGCGAGGGCGGCATAGTCCTTCTCCTCGCCTGCATCGAGCCTGACATAGTCCAACAAGCCGCTGAAGCCTTCCCACCGCTTCGCGTCAAATTCCTTGCCCAGGAACTGGCTGCACGCGGCCTCTGTTTGAGCTGTATAGGCAGCGCGGGTTAAGTTGGACCGAGCAACGCCGAAAATGCGCGATTCGGCGGAAACCTGCCCGGCCGCAAAGCGTCGGTACAGAGCCGGCAGCAACTTACGCGTGACCAGATCACCCGTGCCGCCAAAAAGCAACATATCGAACGTGGGAAGTATCGTCATGCACCCAGCCTAGCATTTGCGTACGCGTTCTAGTAAGTGTTGATGCTATGGCACAATGACGCTTCAGGGAAAACTCACGGAAGATTACGATGAAAGATCTAACCGACGGTTCGATCGTCAAGAACATATTGCAGATGGCTCTGCCCATCGCGGCCGGCATGTTCTTTCAAACCTTGTACTTTCTCATCGATCTGTATTTTGTGGCCGGATTGGGCGATGCCGCGCTGGCCGGCGTGGGCGCGGCCGGGAATGTGATGTTCATGGTGTTCGCGGCAACACAGGTAGTGGGCGTCGGCACCGTGACGCTCATTTCACACGCGGTGGGCCGCAAAGATCAAACTGACGCGACCTTGGTGTTCAATCAAAGTCTGGCGCTTTCCGCGAGTTGTGCCCTCGTCACGATATTATTCGGGTTTTGGCTGGGGCCCGCCTATGTGGGGACGTTGGGTGCCAGTCCCGCCACGGTGGCGGCCGGTGTCGAATACCTGCACTGGTTCCTGCCCAGCCTCGCGCTTCAGTTCGCGCTGGTGGTGATGGGCTCCGCACTTCGCGGCACCGGTATCGTTCAACCCACCATGGTTGTGCAGGTGCTGACCGTCATACTCAACGCCGTTTTGGCTCCTGTGCTCATCGCCGGGTGGGGCACCGGCCGCCCGATGGGAGTCGCCGGCGCCGGGCTTGCGAGTTCAATTGCGGTCGCCGCAGGTGTTGTCATGCTCGCGGTGTACTTCCAGCGCCTTGAAAAATATGTCGGCTTCGTTCCCGCGCTTTGGCGCCCGCAGCTCGCCACGTGGCGGCGGCTGCTGCGCATCGGTTTGCCGGCGGGCGGGGAATTCTTGCTCATGTTTGTTCTGATGGCGTTTCTGTACTGGATCTTGCGGCATTTTGGCCCGGATGCGCAGGCCGGATTCGGGGTCGGCATGCGCATCATGCAGAGCATGTTCTTACCTGCGATGGCGGTGGCCTTCGCCACGGCACCCATCGTCGGACAGAACTTTGGGGCCGGTAAGTTTCTGCGGGTTCGCGAAACCTTTGCGCTGGCCACCCTAATCGGCAGCTGCATCATGGTGCTGCTGACTTTGTTCTGTCAGTGGGGCTCGGCATGGGTCATTGGCGCGTTTACCAAGGATGCCACCGCGCTGGCGGTCGGCACGCAATATCTGCAAGTGATTTCCTGGAATTTCCTGGCATCTGGCTTCGTGTTCACCTGCTCGGCAGTTTTCCAAGGCCTGGGCAACACCGTACCTGCAGTGATCAGTTCGGCAAGCCGCCTCGCCAGCTTCGTGCTGCCGGTGATGTGGATGTCGAACCAGCCGCATTTTGAATTAATCCACGTGTGGTATGTGTCGGTTGTCAGCGTCGCGTTGCAGGCGCTGGTAAGTCTTTGGCTGGTGCGTCGCGAATTCAAGCAGCGCTTGGAGCCGATCGCGGAATCGGTAGCCAGTTCGGCATGACATTGCGTACTTTCGTTTCGATTGCCGGCTGGGCCGCGGCGGCGCTGATTCTCGGCGCCTATAGCCTGCTCTCATTCGGCAAGATTCAGGCGCGCTCGCATATCTATCAAGTTATGAACATCATCGGCGCCGCCGGCTTCATCATAAATTGCGCCTATAACAGTGCCTGGCCCTCGGTGGCGCTCAATGTTGTGTGGATGGGAATTGGATTCTATGCATTGCGGCGCAATTATCGCGCGATGCCGTGAGATGCTGAATGGCGAGAGGCGAGTTCTGCGATGACCTGCGCGAGCGAGAGACCCTTGACGTTCAACAAAACCAGCGTGTGATATAAAAGATCGGCCGCTTCGCCGATAATTTGCTCGTCGGGTTGCGATACGGCAGCCAGCGCCAGTTCCAGTCCTTCTTCGCCAACCTTCTGTGCAACACGATTGATACCTTGCGCGGCAAGTTTCGCCGTATAGCTGCCCTCGGGACTCGTGGCAAGGCGCTCACCCACGAGCCGCTCCAGCCTGCCCAGGAACTCGATACCTTGAGCGAGGGACTGCGGCGCGTCCTCGCCCCAGCACGTCGCTGTTCCCAGGTGGCAGGCAGGGCCTGCTGCGCGTGCCAGGATCAGCAAGGTGTCGCGGTCGCAATCGGCTGAGATGCTGCTCACCTCGAGGATGTGACCCGAACTCTCGCCCTTGGTCCACAAACGATTCTTGCTTCGGCTCCAGAAGGTCACGCGTCCGGTGCTTTCGGTGGCTGCCAAGGACTCGCGATTCATGTAGCCCATCATCAGTACCGCACCCGACGACTCGTCCTGAACGATGGCCGGGATGAGCCCATGCATTTTTTCCCAATCGAGAGCCGGCAGAGTCATGGTCTTACCTCGATGCCTTGCACACGAAGTTCGCGTCGCAGATCCGGAATCGCTAGTTGCCCCGAGTGAAACACACTGGCAGCCAGGGCCGCGTCGACGTTAGCCGAGCGGAAAACTTCCGCGAAGTGCGCCACCGCCCCGGCGCCGCCCGAGGCAACCAAGGGCACTTCGCATATCTCTCGCACGGCGCTCAGTTGGGCAATGTCATAGCCTTGACGCACACCGTCGCTCGCCATGCAATTGAGGACGATTTCGCCCGCTCCGCGCCGCTGCACCTCACTGGCCCAATCGAGAGTCCTTCGGCCGGTATCGCGGATGCGCCGGCTGTCTCCGGTGTATTGCTGCACGCGATATTCGCCGCAGATCGTCTCGCTATCGATACCCACGACCACGCACTGCGCACCGAAACGCTCACTCAGCGCATCAACCAGGTTCGGGTCTTCGAGTGCTGGAGAATTGATGGATATCTTTTCTGCCCCTGCAGCCAATACCTCATCGGCGTCGGCCACGGAGCGAATCCCGCCCGCGACGCAGAATGGAATGTCCAAGGTGCGCGCGACTCGGGAAACCCATGTGCGGTCAACCGAGCGGCCTTCGGGACTCGCCGAAATGTCGTAGAAGACCAACTCATCGGCCCCCTCATCGCGATATCGGGCCGCGAGTTCGAGGATGTCGCCGACAACGCGGTGATCCCGAAATCGCACGCCTTTGACCACTTGACCATCGCGAACATCAAGACAAGGAACTATGCGTTTGGCAAGAATGGTTGCAATTCCTCGAATGGAATCAGATTTTCCAGCAACGCTTTGCCGCTGATGGCGGCGGCGACTCCCGCGTCGTCCAAAGCATGCAAATCGTGAGCGTTGCGAATGCCCCCGGAAGCCTGCCATTCGATGTGCGGGTAACGGTGTACGGCTTCGCCGTACAGAGCCGTGTTTGGGCCGGTCAATGCCCCGTCGCGACCCACATCCGTGCACAGCACATGCTTCAGGCCCGAATCGACGTACGTGTCGACAGCGCTCCACAGCGAGTGTTCGGATTGGCGTTGCCATCCATGGGTCATGACTCGTGGTACGCCGTTATCATCAATGCTCACATCGAATGCCAGGGCGACGCGCTCTTGGCCAAAGTGAATGAGCCATGCCCGTACTTGCTGTATTTGAGCCAGCGCTGCGCTGCCCACTACCGCGCGCCCGATTCCGGCATCCAGCATCTGCGCGATCGCGGCTGTATTTCGTAATCCGCCTCCCACTTGCAGCTTCACCGCTTTTTGGATTGCCAACCGTACGATAATCGTGTGATTTTGCAGCGTGCCGTCTCGAGCGCCGTCCAGATCGACGATATGCAGCCAATCGGCGCCTAAGTCGCGATATTTCGCCAGCAGCGTCTCAGGGTCGGTTGGATAGCGGGTTTCTGACTCGAAGTCGCCGTGCAACAACCGTACGCAGCGGCCGGCTCTGAGATCGATGGCGGGAATGAGGCGCATGGAGATTACAGGCGCAAGAAATTCTGCAGCAGGCGTGCGCCGACTTTGGCGGAGCGCTCGGGATGGAACTGCACACCGTAGAAGTTGTGCCAATTTACGCAGGCGCTAAACGGCTTGCCATAATCACTGCTGGCAACCGTTGCCTCACTCAACTTAAGCGCGTAACTGTGCACGAAGTAGGCATAGTCGTTTTGCGCGAGACCATCGAGAAATGCACTGGGGCGCTCGATGTTGAGTGTATTCCAGCCCATGTGAGGGACCGGGCGGCCGACACTGGCGTCGAAACGATCCGCGCGGCCGGGGATGATGCCGAGGCACTCGGTCTGGCCTTCGTCCGAAGCTTCGAATAGCAGCTGCATACCGAGGCAAATCCCCAGCACCGGCTGGCGCAGCGATGGAATCAGGGTGTGCAAATTGTGCTCGTGCAGCCGGCGCATCGCATCGGCGGCAGCACCCACGCCCGGGAGAATGACGTGGCTCGCGTTGCGGATCTGATCCAAGTCGGCCGTCACCCGCGAGCTTGCACCCAACCGCTCCAGCGCAAAGCGCAGCGAGGCGATGTTGGCGCCGACGTTCGCGATGATGACGACCTCCGTCACGCTCATAGCGCACCCTTGGTGCTGGGCAATTCCGTTCCCTCGATCCGTATTGCCTGGCGCAGGCTGCGTCCAACCCCTTTGAAGCAGGACTCGATCATGTGATGCGAGTTATCCCCGCGCACGCTCAAGTGCAGCGCGGCGCCCAAGGATTCGGCCAGCGACCGAAAAAAATGTGGCACCAATTCCGTCGGCAGCTCTCCGACCCGCTCCCGGTTGAATTTTCCTTCCCAAACGAAGAAAGGCCTGCCGCTAAGATCGAGGGCCACTTGCGCCTCGGCCTCATCCATGGCCAAGAGGAATCCGTAGCGTGCGATACCGTGCTTGTCCCCCAATGCTTCGCGCAGTGCCGCGCCCAACGCCAAGGCGCAATCCTCGACCGTGTGATGTTCGTCTATCTGTAAGTCGCCCGCGCACTTGAGGCTCAGCGCGAAGCCGCCGTGCTTGGCGATTTGCTCCAGCATGTGATCGAAGAATCCCAATCCCGTGGCGATGCTGCTGGGACCTTCTCGGGACAAGTCGACTTCGACGGATATATCGGTCTCTTTGGTCTTGCGCGCCACGCTTGCCCGCCGCGCTCGTCCAAGAATGCGTGCGGCGATTGCCGGCCATGTTTCGCCGGCGTCGCCGTTCGAGCGGACGCGCAGGCCTTCGATGCCTAAATTGGCGGCGAATTCCAAGTCGGTGTCCCGATCTCCGACCATGAAGCTGTGCTGCTTATCAATCTCGTTCGCTGCCAAGAAATCCTTGACCATGCCCAGCTTCGGCTTGCGGCAGGCGCACTCTTCACGTTTGAAGTGAGGACAAACGCAGATCGCCTGAAACTCGATCCCTTGCGAACCGAACAGCGCCAAGATGAATTGATGCACCCGCTCGAAGGATTCGCGCGGGAAGCTGCTCGTGCCCAAGCCATCCTGATTGGTTACCATCACGAAGGCAAAGCCGGCACGTTGCAATTTCAGCAAAGCAGGCACCACACCGGGCATGAGCCGAACTTTTTCCAGACTATCGACCTGCTCATCCGCCGGCTCCTCATTCAAGGTGCCGTCTCGATCAAGAAACACGATGCGTCGGCCGCTCACGAGTGGGCCACGCAAGCGATCAGCGCATCATTTTCTGCGCGCGTACCGACGGACACCCGCAACGAGCGGGGCAGGGCTGGATGAGCCCGCAGGTCGCGGACGATCAGCCCGGCGGCGATGCTGTAGTTCATGAATCGTTCTGCGTCGCTGCAATCGATCAGAAGGAAATTGGTATCGCTTGGCCAAATCTTGTCCACCAAGGGTGAGGAGGCGAGCCCTCGGCGCAAATAGTCCTTTTCCAGCAGCAGTGCCTGAAGCCGAGCCCGGGAAATCGCCAATTCGTTCGGTTCCAGGGCTCTGAGCGCGGCTTCCACGGTCGGTTGGGCAAGCGCATAGGGCGGTATCACTCGCGTGGCCAATTGAATTAACTCAGGCGCGGCCAGCAACGCGCCAAGGCGCGCGCCTGCCAGCGCGTGAGCCTTGGAAAGGGTGCGCAAGATGGCGAGAGTTTGGAAACGGCTAAACCAAGGGGCCAGGCTGGCGGCGCCGGACCACTCGATATAAGCCTCATCGATGACGACGATGGCCTTTCCGTCAAGTACTGTGCAAATGTGCTCAAGTGCCGCGCGATCCAAAAGATTGCCCGTGGGATTGTTGGGCGAGCACAAATACACCAGCTTGACGTTCGGCCGCCAAGCTGCGAGCAAGGCCTCAGGGTCTACGCCCCAACCACGGGTTGCAGCCAACGGCACGTCGGTGACGTCGGCGCCTTGAATGCGCGCAGCGACTTGATACATGCCAAAGGTAGGGCTGCACTGCAGGATCGCGTCGACACCGGCCCGCAGATAAATTCGCGATAACAAATCAATCGCTTCATCCGCACCGCGAGTACCCAGCACCTGGGCGCTCGACACGCCGTATAGCGACGCTAAACGCTCGATCAGCGCTTGCGGTTGCGGTTCCGGATAGCGATTGAGCCCCTTCTGAGTACTGTCGCCGTTCGGGCGCCAGGGCGCCTCATTCGCATGCAATCGGGTGTGCGAGGGCAACCACGCCGCGTGCGCGTAAGGCTTTAGCGTGACGATTTCCGGACGCGCCAGGGAAATCAAGCTATTCACCCAAGGCCTCGAGGCGAACGGTCACGGCCGCTGCATGCGCATCGAGTCCTTCGAGATCGGCCAATACTTGCGCGGTCCGTCCCAGTTCCTTGAGACCCAACGGCGTCAATTCTTGAACGGTGATGCGCCTCTGGAAGTCCTCCAGCGACAAGCCGCTATAGGATCGAGCGTAGCCATAAGTCGGAAGGGTATGGTTCGGTCCGCTGCAGTAATCACCGATGGATTCTGGGGACCAATTTCCCAGAAATACGGCCCCTGCGGCAACGACCCGGGGCAACCAAGCGCGCGGATCGTTGATCTGCAGCAATAAATGTTCAGGAGCGTATTCATTGGCGATGTCGAACGCCGTCTGCAATGTATCGACGACGATCAGGCGCATGGATTTCATCGATGCGCTCAAGATCTGCGACCGAGACAGCCCAACCCCTTGACGCTGAAGTTCAAGCATGACCGCCTCGGCCAGCGCCGGATCCGCGGTCACCAGTATGGCTTGAGCTTCCGGACTATGCTCTGCTTGGGCCAAGAGATCGGCGGCGACAAAGTCGGCACGCGCAGTGGCATCGGCGATCACCATGACTTCGCTGACGCCGGCCGGCAGATCGATTGCGGCCCCCTCGGCGTGCTGCGAGACCAGCATCTTCGCTGCCGTAACCCAGGCATTGCCGGGTCCGAAGATCTTGTCGCACTTCGGAATCGTGCCGGTGCCGTAGGCCATTGCCGCGATGGCTTGGGCGCCTCCGACCTTGAATACTTGCGTGATGCCGGCCTTTTGAGCCGCGACCAGCACGGCAGGATCGGCCGAGCCTCGGCGCGTAGGCGCCGTGCACATAACACGCACGGGGCATCCGGCGATCCTTGCGGGGACGCCGAGCATGATGGCGGTGGAGGGCAACGGTGCGGAACCGGCCGGAACGTAAAGACCCACTGCGCGGATCGGCACACTGAGGCGCTCGCATACCACGCCGGGCGCGGTTTCGACGCGAAGCGGCGGCGCCCTTTGAGCCTCGTGAAAACGATGTACCGTCGAAATTGCACGCTCGATGGCGGCGTGCTGTTCGATGTTCAGTTCCGCCTCGGCTGCCGCAAATTCTTGCGGCGTGACCTTTAGTGCTTGCAGGCCAATCCCATCCAAGTCTTGAGTTATCGCGTAGAGCGCCGCATCGCCTTCGCGCCGCACGCGCTCGATAAGTCCCGCGGCGGTGGCCGTGACGCGGGCGGCGTCACGTTGCGCGGGCCGTAACAGGGCTTCGCGGCGCTGTTCTTGAGACAAGGATTTCCAGTCGAGCATTCTCATGGGAGCGCCGTTATGCCAGCATCTTTTCAACCGGCAAGACCAACACAGAGGTGGCCCCGGCGCCTTTCAAGTCTTCGAGCGTTTCCCAAAATACGTTTTCGGGGCACACTGCGTGCACCGCCACGCGATCGCCAAGGCCTTCCAGGGGTATCACGGTGGGCGCTTCGCTGCCGGGCAGTAATTTCGCAATCGCCGCAAGCGCCGAGCGCGGCGCGTGCAACATAATGTACTTGCTGCCTTTGACCTGCTCGACCCCATCGATTCGCATCAGCAAGCGGCGCGTCCATTCTTGCTTCTCCGCAGGAATCGGCATCGGGGTACGAATCAGGGTTGCCTGGCTCTCAAGCACGGTATGCGCTTGGCGCAGGTGATTGGCGGCAAGCGTGGAGCCGGTCGACACCAAGTCGCAAATCAAATCCGCTCTGCCTAACCGAGGCGCTATTTCAACCGAACCCGACAGCACCACGACCTCCGCTGAGATGCCGTTCTCTTTCAGGAACCGCGACAAGATGTGCGGATATGTGGTGGCAATGCGCTTGCCCTGCAGCGATTGCGCATCGTCGTAGTTGAAGCCATCGGGCACCGCGATGCACAAGCGGCAACGGCCGAAATCCAGCAGCTGGACGGTGTCGAACAACGGCCCGACCCCGCGGGCCTGGAAAGCAAGACGCTTCTCTTCCACTACATTCAAGCCCACCAGCCCTAGGTCGCAGACATCCTCCTGCACTAGGTCGGGAATGTCGTCGTCGCGCACGAACAGCACATCCAGCGGCATATTCTCGCCGTAGCACATCAGCTGATCCTTGCCGCGGCTGTATTTGAGCCCGCAGCGGGAAAGCAGATCAAGAGAGCTGTCGGTGAGACGGCCGCTCTTTTGCACGGCGATTTTCAACCGCATGGAGTCGTTGGAGACCTCGGCCTTACGCATTGAGCTTCAACCGCTCGGTAACCGCCCGATACCCGCCATTCCCAGACACCAAATAACGGGCTACGCGCCCGATCGTCGTCACACTGACGCCGGTTTGCTTGTGGATTTCGCGATATGGCAATCCTCGTTCCAGAAGTTCCACAACCGCCCAGCGGTCGGCCATCGCCTGCAATTCCGCCGGCGTGCACAAGTCGCGGAAGAAACTTCGGCACTCATCGATCGTGCGCAGTGCCAAGATCGCAGTGCAGAGCGCACGCTCGTGCTGCTGTTCTTGCCGCAGTGTTACCAGCCGGTTGGTTTTCATCGTCAGCTTAAGTAAAGCTTACCCTTAGTGTATTAACGCGCTGTTACATTAATACGTTGATAAGAGGAAAGCAAGCGCGTGAGGTTATTGCTTGACGCGCACGTAACCCCTGCTAAAATTCACGGGCTCATCTAGACCGGCTGAGGGAAAGGCCCTTAGAAGCCGGGGCAACCACCGACTGTCGGAACGGTGCCAACTCCTGCGGGAACGCGGCTTTTCGTGCGAACCCGGTAGATGGGCGGCCGATTGTGGTTCCGAGCGGGTCCGCGACCGCAATAGGCTACGAGCGAAGCTCCAGGGGTTATGTCGCCTTCAAGGAGCTCCAGCGTTCGTGGTCGAAAATGCGTTAAATGCGATTGACGAGACTTATGGTCTCGATCCCTTTCCTTTGTACTACGGGGACGCGCTGCCCAGTCCCAAGATGTGCTTTCGTCTGGCCGGCAACCCCGCAGGTCCCGTGGTGGCAGTTCTTGGCGGAATCTCCGCGCACCGTATCGTTGTAGGTCTGCCGGGCGAGGGTTGGTGGCCTGAGATGGTCGGTCCCGGACTTGGGGTGGATACCCGCGAGTATCGTGTCCTCGGCATCGACTATATCGGCGGCTACGGCGAGAGTTCCACGCCCAGCGTCGGCGGCCAATTTCCGCCCATCAGTTCATACGATCAAGCCTTGGCCCTGAGCAAGATCGTTGAGCATATTGGTGCAAAGGCGCTGCACGCCATCGTTGGCGCCTCCTATGGAGGCATGGTGGCGCTGTGCTTCGCCGAGCGGCATGCGGCGCTGGTGGATCACATCGTGGTACTGAGCGCCGCCGATCGAGGCCAAGCACTCTCGACGGCCTGGCGCAGCGTGCAGCGCCAAATTGTGCGCGAAGCGATCGCGCGGGGCGATGGCGCGACCGGTCTCAAGCTCGCCCGTGCACTGGCCATGGCCACGTATCGCAGCCCCATCGAATTTGCCCTGAGATTCGGCGGCGCACCCAGCCGTGTCGCGGACCGCTTTCGATTCCCCATAGAGGATTACTTGTTTGCACGGGGCGACGACTACGTACAGAAGTATCGCGCCGAATCATTTCTAACCCTGAGCGAATCGATTGACCTGCATTCCATGGATGCGACACAAGTCCATACACCTGCAACGCTGATTGCGGTGCGCGAAGATCAGCTGGTGCCGTTCAATGACATGCAGGCTTTGTCCGCGCGCCTGAACGGTCCTCGCCAACTCATTGAGATCAATTCCATTTTCGGGCACGACGCCTTCTTGAAAGAAGGAGCCGCCCTGATGCCTATTATCAAGCACGCCCTTGCGGAGCAACAGCCATGAGCAACAAAACACCACCCAAACAACTTGCAACCCGCTCGGTTCGAGCCGGCATCGAGTCGGACCCGCATCACGGTTCCGTGGTGCCGCCGATTTACTTGTCGACAAATTTTGCTTTCGAGAGCTTCCGTCAGCCTCGCAAATACGATTACACGCGTTCCGGCAATCCAACGCGTGATCAGCTCGCCGGCGCGCTCTGCGATCTCGAAGGCGGCGCCGGTGCGGTCGTTACTTGCACCGGTTTGGCGGCCGTGTCTTTGATCCTGGCGGACTTACCGGCGGGGGCGCGCGTCTTGGCCCCGCACGACTGCTATGGCGGGACGTTTCGATTGCTGACTGCGCTGCATGCGAAAGGCAACCTGCTGGTTGATTTTGTCGATCAAAGCAATCCATCTGACCTCGAGGCGGCTCTCGAGGCAAAGCCGAAGCTGGTATGGATCGAGACCCCCAGCAACCCGCTGCTCCGGGTTGTGGACATTCGCGCGATTTGCGATGCCGCCCATGCGGCAGGGGCACTGACGGCGGTGGACAACACCTTCTTGTCGCCTATTTGGCAGCGGCCCTTGTCGCTGGGTGCGGATTTGGTGCTGCACTCGACCACCAAGTACCTCAACGGCCATAGCGATGTGGTGGGCGGTGCGGTTATCGCAGCGACGCAAGAGCTGCATCAAAACTTGGGCTGGTGGGCCAATGCCATCGGGGTGACCGGGGCACCATTCGACAGCTTTCTGACCCTGCGCGGTATCCGCACTCTGCACGCCCGGATGAGGGTACACGCCGAGAACGCCGCGCATGTCGTGCAGTTTTTAGCTCGGCATCCGCAGGTGCAGCGCGTTTACTATCCGGGACTCGCCGATAACCCGGGGCACGAGATCGCTCGGCGCCAACAGAGCAGCTTCGGTGCGATGTTGAGTTTCGAACTCGCCGGCGGAGAACCTGCCATCGGGGCTTTTCTGTCGGGGCTGCAATGCTTCACGCTCGCCGAGTCATTGGGCGGCGTTGAAAGCCTCATTGCCCATCCGGCCAGCATGACGCATGCGGGAATGGAAGAATCGGCCCGATCTCGGGCAGGAATCAGCTCAGCGCTGCTGCGGGTTTCGGTGGGTATCGAGGATCACGCCGATCTGCTGGCGGATCTGGAAGCAGGTCTCGAACGCGCTGCTACAGCGCAGCCAAAACCGCATCTGCGGCGGCGCGCGTCGTAACCGGCTTGGCTGCGGCGGATATATCCGCCGTGAGTGCGCCGGCGTTGATCGCGTGGTTCACCGCCGCTTCAAGTGCCCGTGCTTCCGTCTCCAAGTGCAGCGAATAGCGCAACAGCATCGCCGCGCTCAAGATGGCAGCGTAAGGGTTTGCTATTCCGCGGCCCGCGATGTCCGGCGCTGAGCCGTGAATGGGTTCGAACAGCCCGCCTTTGCCATCGGCACCCAGCGAGGCGGACGGCAGCAATCCCAAGGATCCGGCAAGCATGGAAGCTTCATCCGTGAGAATGTCGCCGAACATGTTTTCGGTAACGATCACATCAAAAGCGCGAGGATTTTGCAGCAGGTGCATGGCGGCCGAGTCCACCAACATGTGCTGGAACGCCACGTCCGGAAATTCACTCGGCAGAATGCGGTTCACCGTCATGCGCCACAGGCGAGAGGTCTCGAGTACGTTGGCCTTATCGACGGAAGTCAATTGTTTGCGGCGCGCCCGAGCCAGCGCGGCGGCGAGCCGCACCACCCGTTCTATTTCTGCGAGGCTGTAGCGGCACAGATCGGATGCCTCGGTGGCGCTGCGTGTTTTCTCGCCGAAGTAGATGCCGCCGGTGAGCTCGCGCACCACCATGATATCAACGCCGTGAAGCAATTCTGCCTTGATGGGCGAGGCATCGAGCACCGCCGGGTGGGGCACCACGGGACGCAGATTGGCGAACAGCCCCAATTCCTTGCGCAGCCGCAACAATCCTTGTTCGGGCCGAACCGAGGCGTTCGGGTCGGACCACTTAGGTCCCCCGACTGCACCCAACAAGACCGCATCGGCACGCTTCGCAAGTGAAAGCGTTGCCGGAGGCAGCGAATCACCGGTAGCATCGATGGCTGCGCCGCCCAGCAGAGCTGATTCGAACCCGAAGCGATGCTCGAACCGCGACCCTATTTTCTGAAGGGCACGCACCGCCTCTGCGGTGACTTCAGGGCCAATGCCATCGCCGGCCAGCACTGCGATCAGCGCTTCCATTTAATCGCGCGCCGCTTCGAAGCGTTCGATAGCGCTCAGCTTGCCGAGCAGATAGCCAAGTTCGTCGACGCCGTTCAGAAGACAGTGGCGCGCAAACGGCTCGATGGGAAACGCCACCGAAGCGCCCGTCGGCAATGTCAGCCGCAGGGATTCGAGGTCGATGTCCACCTCGGCCCCTGGATGTTGCAGCAGCCATTGCGATGTCGGCTCATCCACCACGACCGGCAGCAGCCCATTGATCAGGGAATTACCGCGAAAGATATCGGCGATTTCAGTGCTGATAACCGCGCGAAAACCGTAGTCGAGCAGGGCCCATGGCGCATGTTCACGCGATGAGCCGCAGCCGAAATTTCGGCCCGCCACCAGAATATCAGCGCCGCGAGCTTCCGGACGATTCAGGACGAACTCCTCTTTCGGGGAGCCGTCGGGCTGATATCGCCAATCCGCAAACAGCTGCTTGCCCAAGCCTTCCTTGGTGGTCGTGGTCAAAAAGCGCGCCGGAATGATCTGATCCGTATCGATATCGCTCGAGCCGATCACGACAGTTCTCGATGTGATGCGCCGTATGGATTGCATCAGAGCAGTTCGCGCGGGTCCGCGATGCGGCCCTTGACTGCGCAGGCAGCGGCCGTCAGCGGACTGACCAGCAGAGTTCGGGCGCCTTTTCCCTGACGGCCCTCAAAATTGCGGTTGCTGGTGCTTACCGAGTATTGCCCGGCGGCGACCGTATCGCCATTCATGCCGAGACACATCGAGCAGCCGGACTCGCGCCAGTCGGCGCCCGCCGCTTTGAAAATCTCGGCCAGTCCCGCGGCCTCGGCCTGTTGCTTGATTTGCTGCGATCCGGGCACGATCAGCAGATGCACGCCCGCTGCGACCTTACGGCCTTTGAGTATCCGCGCCGCTGCGCGAAGATCGTCCAACCGTCCATTCGTACAACTGCCGATGAAGACCACGTTCACCGGTTTCCCGAGCATTCCTTCGCCGCTGCGGAATCCCATGTAGCTCATCGCTTTGTCAAAAACAGCATCGCCGTGACGGTCCGGTATCGCCGACCCAATCGGCAGCACCATGCCAGGATTGGTGCCGTACGTGATCATGGGTTCGATTGCTGCGGCGTCAATATCCACCGAGGCGTCGAATTGCGCCCCAGTGTCCGTCGCAAAGGTGCGCCAGCGACGCACCGCGGCGTCCCAAGCCGCGCCCTGAGGTGCTCGCGGCCGACCGGCTAGGTACTCGAAGGTCACCTCGTCAGGGCCGATCATGCCGGCACGCGCGCCGGCTTCTATCGACATGTTGCACACCGTCATGCGTTCTTCCATGGACATGGCGCGCACCGCCGAACCCCGATACTCCAAAACATAGCCGGTGCCACCGGAAACGCCGATCTTGCCAATGATGCTCAAGATCAAGTCCTTGGCGCTGACGCCGGGATGCAGCTGGCCCTCGATGTTGACCGCGAAAGTTTTCGGCTTGCGTTGCAGCAACGTCTGGGTCGCGAACACGTAGCCGACTTCACTGGTCCCGATGCCGAAGGCGAGGGCGCCAAAGGCGCCATGGGTACTGGTATGGCTGTCTCCGCAGACAATGGTCATGCCAGGCTGAGTGCAGCCAAGCTCAGGACTGATGATGTGCACGATGCCGCGGCGCGCATCCTGCATGCCGAAAAGCTCGATGCCGAATTGCGCGGCATTTTGTTCGAGCTGGCGCACTTGGCGCGCCGCGGCATCGACTTTGATGGGCACGCGGCCGAACACCTGCTCTGTCTCGGTCGGCGTTGAATGATCCATGGTTGCCAGGGTCCGATCCGGCCTGCGTACCGTGAGCCCGCGCGCTCGCAACATGCTAAAGGCCTGCGGCGTGGTCACTTCATGCACCAGGTGCAAATCCACATACAGCACGGCAGGGGTGTCGGGGGTTTCGGCCACGACCTCATGCGCACTCCAGACCTTGTCGAATAACGTGCGCGCCGGCATGGTTTTGTCAGCTCTTGTCCGCTTCCAGCCAAGGCATGCGCGCACGCAGCTGGGCTCCGACCTTTTCTATGGAGTGAGTCAAATCCGCCTTCAACAGTTTGGAGTATTTGCGCCGCCCGCTCTTGTTCTCCGCGATCCACTGGCGCGCGAATTTGCCTTGCTGAATTTCAGTCAGGATTTTCCGCATTTCCTTTTTGGTCGCCTTATTGACAACGCGCGGCCCGCGGGTCAGGTCGCCGTACTTGGCGGTCTCGCTGATAAAGCGGTGCATTTTGGTGATGCCGCCCTCGTGTAAGAGGTCCACGATCAGTTTTAGTTCATGCAGGCACTCGTAATACGCCACCGCAGGTTGGTAGCCTGCTTCCACCAACGTCTCGTAGCCTTTGACCACGAGTTCCGTGGCCCCGCCGCACAGCACGGCCTGTTCGCCGAACAAATCGGTCTCGGTTTCCTCCCCGAAGGTCGTCTCGAGCACGCCGCCGCGCGTGCCGCCGATCCCGTCGGCGTACGCCAATGCCTTCGCCTTTGCCCGCTTGGACACGTCTTGCGCGACCGCAATCAGGCACGGCACACCCCGGCCTTGCTGGTACTGGCGCCTCACCAAGTCCCCAGGCCCCTTGGGCGCGATCAGCACCACATCCAAATCCTTGCGCGGTTTGATCTGCTTGAAGTGAATGTTGAAGCCGTGAGCGAAAAGCAATGTGGCCCCTTGCTCAATCACAGTTTTAAGTTCCGCATAGAGCGGCTTCTGCGTCAGATCCGGGACCAGCATGGCTACCAATTGCGCCCCAGCAACCGCGGAACGCGGCTCTGAAACCTGCAATCCGTCTTTTTTCGCCTTCGTCCAGCTATCGCCTTTGCGCACGCCGACCACCACGTCGTATCCGCTATCGCGCAGGTTGAGCGCATGCGCGCGTCCCTGGCTGCCATAACCGAGAACAGCGATGCGCGCTCCTCGCAGCGCTTTCTTGTCGACATCTTTTTGCGAATACAAACGCATTCCTATCTCCTGATCCTAACCCTAAACTGAACCTCAACCCATGAAACGCGAGACCCCGCTTAAAGACGTTCGCGGCCTTAAGCGGGGTCTTGAGAATTGCGGCAAACGCTTTGTTAACTAGCATCAAATAGCACCACAGAATCTCTTATGATGCAAGGATTTCCAAAGGCTTGCAGCATCGCGAGAAGTTCTCATGAATGTCGGTGACAATATTTCTGTGCCGTTGTGGTTGTTGTACGAAGATGAGCTAGACGGCTGGCGCAGTGCGCAGCCGCAGCCTGTACGGCAGTGGCTGCTTGAGCAGAATTTCAAGGCAGAAAAGCATCGCGTCGTACTCTTACCAAACTCAGAGGGCGGTCTCGCGGCGGCTGTCGGCGGCTTGGGCAAGCGCGCCGAGTTGTCGCTTTGGCACGCGGCAGGCTTGGGCGAGCGATTGCCGCCGCGCCGCTATCGGCTGATGCAAAATTTCACCGCGTCGGAGGCAACTCAATTGGCGCTGGGATTTTCCTATGGCGAGTATCGCTTCGAGCGCTACCGCCCATCAAAGAATGAAGCGGCAAGCCTCGAGTGCCCGCCAAACGCGGATCTGGCGTTCGTAACCCGTGCAGGCGAGTCGCTGCGCATGGCGCGCGACTGGATCAATACGCCGGCCGGCGATTTTGGACCAGCGCAACTGGCTGCTGCGGCGCGGCAGGTTGCCGAGCGCCACGGTGCTTATTTCAAAGAATGGGTGGGCGAGGAGCTGTTGTCGGAAAATTTCCCCGCCATTCATGCGGTAGGACGTGCAAGCGGCGCCGCGCCGCGCTTCATCGAGGTTCGCTGGGCGCCGTCGGGCGGCGATGCCTTGCCGGCGATATTTCTGGTCGGAAAGGGAGTCTGTTTCGACAGCGGCGGTCTGGACATCAAGGCAGCCGCCGGCATGGCGCTGATGAAAAAAGACATGGGCGGCGCAGCCATCGCCTTGTCCCTCGCACATCTTCTCATGAGCGCCAACATTCGAGCCCAGCTGCGCGTGCTAGTGCCGGCAGTAGAGAATGCCATCAGCGGCAATGCGTATCATCCTGGCGACGTGCTGGCTACGCGCAAAGGTCTCACCGTCGAAGTGGGCAATACGGATGCGGAAGGCAGGCTGGTATTGTGCGATGCCTTAGCGTATGCAGACGCTGAGAAACCTGCTCTGATCATAGATTTCGCTACGCTTACCGGAGCTGCGCGGGTGGCGCTTGGACCGGAACTCCCCGCACTTTTCGGCAATGACGAGCGACTGGTGCAGGAACTGGCACGCACTGCCGCGTCCGAGCATGATCCGTTGTGGCCGATGCCCCTCTGGGCCGGTTATGAAGATGAACTCGCCAGCAAAATAGCGGATTTGAATAACATCGCATCCTCGACGTTTGCCGGTGCGATTTTCGGTGCGCTGTTTTTGAAGCGCTTCGTGAGTGAATCGCCCTGGCTGCATATTGATCTATTCGCGTGGAATGCCAAAGATCGTCCCGGCCGGCCCGTGGGTGCAGAGGCGCAAGCCTTGCGCGGCACTTACCGTTACTTGGTCGAACGCTTCGGCATTGCGTAAACTAACGCGATGCAAAAAAAATCCTTGAAGGTCGATTCCCGGCGTTATTCGCGTGTCGTGGTGGATGGCGCCAAGCAAAGTCCCAGCCGATCTATGCTGCGTGCCGTGGGGTTCGTCGATGCCGACTTCGATAAGCCGCAGATCGGGATTGCCTCGACCTGGAGCAACCTGACCCCTTGCAACGTGCACATCGACGAACTGGCGCGTTTGGTGGCCCGGGGAGCGGACGGGGCAGGCGCCAAAGCGATCACCTTCAATACCATCACGGTGTCGGACGGCATTTCCATGGGTACCCCTGGAATGCGCTACTCGCTGGTATCTCGAGAAGTGATTGCCGATTCGATCGAGACCGTGGTCGGGGCGCAGGGATTTGACGGAGTGGTGGCCATCGGCGGCTGCGACAAGAACCTGCCAGGGTGCATGATGGCCCTTGCGCGACTCGATCGACCCGCAATATTCGTCTACGGCGGAACGATACGTCCGGGAAAGGATAAGAGCGATATCGTGTCGGTGTTCGAAGCGGTTGGCGGATACGCCATGGGGTCGGTATCGGAGCAGCAGCTTAAATTCGTCGAGCGTACCGCGATCCCGGGACCGGGCTCGTGCGGCGGAATGTACACGGCGAACACCATGGCCTCCGCCATCGAAGCGATGGGAATGAGCCTGCCCAATAGCTCCGCGCAAGAGGCGATTTCCGAGCAGAAGCGCGGCGATTGCGAGCGAGCGGGTGCCGCCGTTGTTGACTTAATCAATCGCGGCATCACGCCGCGACAGGTTATGACACGTAAGGCTCTGGAAAACGCGATTACCGTGGTGATCGCCCTGGGCGGCTCTACCAATGCCGTTTTGCATCTTTTGGCGATTGCTTCGTCCGCGGATATCCGGCTTAAGCTCGACGATTTCACCCGCATTGGGAAGCGCGTTCCCGTGCTGGCGGATTTGCGGCCCAGCGGACGCTATTCCATGTCGGAGCTGGTGGCTATCGGCGGCATTCAACCGCTGATGAAGACGCTGCTCGAGGAAGGGTTGCTGCACGGCGATTGCCTGACGGTGACCGGTGCCACCCTGGCGGATGATTTGCGCGATGTCGCCGCATACCCCGATGACCAGCAGATCGTGCGGGCGATGAATGATCCCATCAAAAAAGACAGCCACCTGGTCATTCTCTACGGAAACCTCGCTCCGGAGGGGGCGGTTGCAAAAATTACAGGCAAAGAAGGCTTGAGCTTTCAAGGCAAGGCGCGAGTATTTGATTCTGAAGAAGCCGCCTCAGAAGGAATAGTGCGCGGCAAAGTTAAGGCGGGCGATGTGGTCGTGATCCGTTACGAAGGACCCAAAGGCGGCCCTGGCATGCGTGAGATGTTAAGTCCGACCAGCGCCATTATGGGTTCGGGCCTCGGCCGCGAGGTCGCATTGATCACCGACGGGCGGTTTTCCGGCGGCAGCCACGGCTTCGTCGTTGGCCATTTGTCCCCTGAAGCGGCGCTGGGCGGCCCTCTGGCGCTCGTCAAGACCGGTGATGGCATTACCATCGATGCGCAGCGACGGGAAATTACACTGCATGTCGCCGCGGCGGAGCTTAAGAAGCGCCGAAAATCCTGGATCGCTCCTAAACCGTACGCACGCCGTGGCGCGCTGGCTAAATATTCGCGCGAGGTGAGCAGCGCATCCTTGGGCGCAGTTACGGATCTCGAACGAGCCGCAATAAATACCGGCAAGACCTCATGATGTCTGACGCTAACACGAGGGTTTCTTGGACTTACATCCCGCTTGCAGTTCGGGCGGGATATGTGTCAGTCTTATTTACTTGCCGAAGGGAACTTGAAGGGACGCTGTTTGCAGTAAGCAGCGGAGTTCGCGGCGTGCGCATTGCGCAAGTTCAAGACAGGGGTAGGGTCGCAAAGACTTATGTATAGATATGAAAATCCATCGATATTCTCGGGCAAGCGGGGCGCAGCCCTCATTGCCGTTATCCTCCTTCACATAGTGATCGTGTGGGGTTTCTACTCCGGGCTCGCGGGTCAACTGGTACAGAAGATCATTCCCCCGGTGGAAATCGCGCAGATCGAGAAGCCGAAGGACATCGACAAGCCGCCGCCACCGCCGCCCAAACTCGAAGAGATCAAGCCGTACGTGCCGCCGCCGGAGTTTGTCGACATCCAGGCAGCTCCGCCTGAGACCACGGCGATTTCGGTGGTGACTCAACAGCAGGCACCGCCGCCCCCGGCCCCTGTGGCAGCACCGGTTCAACACACGCTTATCGGCGCGAAGATGGATCCGAAGCATCCTTTCAAGATCGGCGAGGAGTACTATCCGGACGCCTCTAAGCGAGCCAACGAAGAAGGGCGTTGCATCGTGCTGGCTCATGTGGCCGCGAACGGCAACATTCTGGATGCGCAAATTCAAACCAGCTCCGGCTTTCCTCGCTTGGACGAGGCCTGTTTGAAGGGCGTGAAGGGACAGCGGGCGCTGCCCGGCATGGAAGACGGCAAGCCGGTAGATGGTCAATTCGCATTTGCAATCGTGTGGAAATTAACGGGCAAATAGCCGTCGCCAGATTAAAGAATTAGGTTCTAGGAAAATTAGCTTCTCGGAATTAGGTTTTTGCCCATTCATTATTATTTAAGCTTTCATAAGTAGAGGGAATCGGTCAATGCAAGAGACAGTTGTTGAAAATCCGTATGGCCTTGGTGCACTGATTGCCAATGGCAATATCGTTAGCAGATCGATCCTCGCCGTGTTGTTGATCATGTCTTTAATGACGTGGTTCATCATGATCACCAAGTTTTTTGACCAGCGTCGCCTGCGCTTGCAAGCAATCGAGGCGGAGAAGGAATTCTGGAGTTCCACCAGCCTGACCGATGCCATCGGCAAGTTAAAGGGCGGTTCCAATCCGTTTCGCGCCCTTGCCGAAACCGGCAAGCAGGCTTATGAATACCACGAAACTAACAAGTCGCGGCTATCGGGCGCCATCGGCACCAGCGAATGGATCACCGAGTCGCTGCAGCGAACGGCCGATGCCATCATCAGCCGAATGCAAACCGGACTGCCGGTGCTCGCATCGGTCGGCGCCACAGCACCCTTTGTGGGCTTGCTCGGTACCGTGATCGGTATTTACAACGCGCTCATCGCCATCGGCGTATCGGGTCAGGGCTCCATTGAGAAGGTCGCCGGCCCGGTAGGCGAGGCCTTGATCATGACGGCTATCGGTTTGGTGGTCGCAGTCCCAGCCGTGTTGGGATACAACGTCCTCCTGCGGCGCAACAAGACCGTCCAGGAACGAGTGAGCCACTTCACGCACGAGCTCCATGCTTATCTGATCTCAGGCGTCAAAATGGGCTTGGGGATGGATAAGCCGCCTGCCGCCGTGGGCAAGCCGCCCGCTGCCGCGCTCGCCCGCTAGGAACCGATTTAAATGGCGCTACATGTAGGCGAAGAAGAAGAGGGCGTGGCCATGTCGGACATCAATGTCACGCCCCTTGTGGACGTGATGTTGGTGCTGTTGATTATTTTCATTATCACCATTCGGGTGATCTTGCAGCAGGTTCCCTTGACGCTGCCCAAGGCCACCAATTTGGTCACTCAAACGCGCCCGGAAAACGTCACCATTGCGGTCGACAAGCAGGGTGCCATTTATTGGAACACCAAGCTATTGTCGAGCCAGGATGAGTTGTTGTCGCAGCTGCGCGGTATTGCCCGCCAAGAGCCGCAGCCAGAAGTGCACATCCGCGGCGATTCAAATGTTCGATATCAATTTGTTGGCCAGGTGCTCGTAGCAACTCAGAGAATCGGTATACGCAAAGTAGCGTTTATCACTGAGCCCGATCGCCCCACATTCGAAAAGTAGGAGAGAAGCCATGGCCATGAGTGTAGGCGGGGGAAAGGAAGGCCAATCCTATTCCGAGATCAACATGACGCCCCTGATCGATGTCATGTTGGTGCTGCTGATTATTTTCATTATCACGCTTCCGAACCAAACGCATGCCGTCAAAATCGACAATCCGTTGCCGCCGCCGCCCAACCAGGTCCCGCCGCCGCCGCCCGAGGTGATTAACCTCACCATCGATTTCGATGGCACGTTGTTGTGGAACGGCAACCCCGTCGACAGAAAGACCTTGCAGGGCTACATCGAATCCGAGTCGCAAAAACAGCCGCAGCCGGAAGTGCACATCCAGGTCGATAAGTTCGCCAAATATGAGATCGTGGCGCAGACGCTGGCAGACTTGCAGCACCGCGGTTTGAAGAAGATAGGATTCGTCAATAACGATTTCTTCTAAGCACGTTCCCTAACGTGGTATTTCGGCGCGTCATACCCTTATCTGGTGCGCGCCGTTCGTTTAGCACCGTTAAGTGGCCGCTACGCGAAAATACCGCGCGCAACAGTTTCGGTACATAGCGAGGCTCCTAATGACTCATTTGATCCATGATATCCGCCGCCATCCTGTCGTTTTTTGCCTGAGCATGCTCCTGGGCTGCGCGGCACTGTCGCCGGCTGCATTCTCGGCGGACAAGCCGAAGGGCCAGGAAATCAGCCGCGTCATCGCCAAGGAAATCACTGCGGCGCAGAAAGCAATGCAGGCCAGCCAATGGTCCGAGGCATTGAAGAATTTGGAAGCGGCCGAAACCAAGTCGCCGCTCACGACGTACGACAAGAAGACGATTTATGAATTCAAGGGCATTTCCTATGTCCGTCTGAACAATCTGAAGGAAGCAGAAAAGGCCTATGAACAGGCGCTTGCCACCGGCGGATACACCGCAGACGAATTACCCAAAACGTACCGCTTACTATTTCAATTGGCCGCTACCAACCAGCAAACCGCCAAGGCCATCGAATACGGCAAGCAGGCATCCGAAGCCGGTTCGGCCAACGACAATGACTTGCTGATCATGAGTCAGCTTTATTATCAGCAGAAGGATTGCAAGAACTCCTCCGTGTGGGGCGATAAAGCCATCGCTGCCTTCAAGAAGGCCGGCGAGCCGCCGAAGGAAGTGCTGTACCAGCTCAAATTGCAATGCGCCAGCGACA
>DASWUU010000203.1:0-2838 GCA_036401515.1 Steroidobacteraceae bacterium | reverse complement strand
GCATCTTAGTATCGGCGTGTTCTCGCGCGCTCCCAGCAACGATTGGCTGCTGAAGAACTTCTTGATGGAGCGCGCGGTCGTATACTCGCATCAAAACGGCGACGCCGAGGAATCTCCCGCGCGCACGATTGAGCGCGATTTGGCCGCCGGCAAGATTGATGCCGGAATTCTCTGGGGCCCGATGGCAGCGATGGTGGTGTCGAGCAACCCAAACAAAGGGTGGCGATCACTGCCCTTTCCTCCTGAAGCGCAAATTCGCTTCGATTACCAAATCTCTATGGGGATTCGCCATGGTGAGCCGGAGTGGAAGAAAACGCTCGATGATTGGATCTCAAGCCACGGCGCGCAGATTGATACGATTCTCAAGAATTACCGAATTCCGCTCGTTGATGCGAGCGGTCACCTACAGATGTAGGAGATAATCGCGCGATGAAGACCAAAGCTGCTGTTTGTTACGCCGCGGGAAAGCCGCTTGAAGTTATCACGGTGGATCTGCAGGGACCTCGCGCCGGAGAGGTGCTGGTTGAGATAAAGGCCACTGGCGTTTGTCATACGGACGAATTCACGCGCTCGGGAGCCGACCCGGAGGGGTTATTTCCCGTGATCTTCGGACATGAGGGCGCCGGCATCGTGGTCGATGTGGGACCAAGTGTCACTTCGGTGAAGAAGGGAGATCACGTCATACCGCTCTATACTCCGGAGTGCCGCCAATGCAAATCTTGCACCTCGCAAAAGACCAACCTTTGCACCGCCATCCGCGCCACCCAGGGCAGGGGTGTCATGCCCGATGGCACGAGCCGATTCTCTATTGGCAATGAGATCATTCACCACTACATGGGCTGCTCGACATTTTCTAATTTCACGGTTCTGCCTGAAATTGCGGTCGCAAAGATCCGTGAGGATGCGCCGTTTGACAAGGTTTGCTACATCGGCTGTGGTGTGACTACGGGAGTGGGTGCCGTGATCAACACCGCTAAAGTCGAGGCCGGCGCCAACGTCGTCGTTTTTGGCTTGGGCGGCATTGGCCTTAACGTCATTCAGGGAGCAAAGCTGGTGGGTGCCAACAAGATAATTGGCGTCGATCTGAATCCCACACGAAAAGCACTGGCGGAAAGATTCGGCATGACTCACTTCGTCAATCCGAGTGAAGTCGGCGACGACCTGGTTTCGCATCTGGTCGCCCTCACAGACGGCGGTGCCGATTACAGTTTTGAATGCATCGGCAATGTCGACGTGATGCGGCAAGCGCTTGAGTGCTGCCACCGGGGCTGGGGGGTTTCGGTGATCATCGGGGTCGCCGGGGCCGGCAAGGTGATTCAGACACGGCCGTTTCAATTAGTGACAGGCAGGGTCTGGAAGGGCTCCGCGTTTGGCGGCGCCCGCGGGCGGACCGATGTGCCAAAAATTGTGGATTGGTATATGGACGGCAAAATCAACATCGATGATTTGATCACCCACACCATGCCGCTTGAGAAAATCAACGATGCTTTTGAACTCATGCACTCAGGCGAATCCATTCGAAGCGTCGCTATCTATTAGTCAATCAGGAGTCACCATGTCAGTAAAGATTCATCCCTCCGTGGACAATGGCGTCAAGGCCAGCAACCCAAGCTATAGCGGCGGCACGCTCACGTGTAAGTGCGCCAAAGATCCGGTCACTGTGAGTGTTAAGTCAAACGTCGCCATCAATCACGTGTGTGGTTGCACCAAGTGCTGGAAGCCTGACGGCGCAACCTTTTCCTTGATTGCCGTCGTACCGAGCGACAAGGTGTCAGTCACCGCCAACGCTCAAAAGCTGAAAATTGCTGATTCCTCCGCAACGATTCAGCGCTATGCCTGTACCGGTTGCGGCCTGCATATGTACGGCCGTATCGAAAATAAAGCTCATCCGTTCCACGGCCTCGATTTCGTGCACCCAGAGCTGCTGGACAGCAGCGGCTGGGCGGCGCCGGAATTCGCGGCATTCGTATCTTCAATTATCGAGTCCGGAACCAAACCGACTGAGATGCAGGGGTTTCGCAAGCGGTTGAAGGAACTCAATCTAGAGCCCTACGATTGCCTCTCACCTGCGCTGATGGACATCATTGCCGCACACACTGCGAAAGCGAAGGGGACGCTCGCCGCATGAACCGACTTCGCCGGGCGATTCGATGGGTTACGCCTCGATTCGCCCGGCCTTGGCATTCGGGTCTCACCAGCGCGGCGGGATCAATTGTGTGGACTCTTCGGCAAATGAGCGTCGATAAGGGACCGTACCGTGGTTAGCACAGCGGAGATTGGCCCGCTGTTTCCTGGAAAAACAAGCCGCGTGAAGTAACCGCCGTCCATCAGCAGCATGAGCGCATCGCCCAAGCTGTCCGCATCGCGCGCTCCGGTGCTATGCGCTAGCGCGCGCAATCGTTTTCGAACTTTCTCTTTGTATGAGCGGACAAGCTTGCCCGATTCGGCCTCATCCTCGGAAAGCTCTACAGCCGCATTGCCAAGAGCACAGCCTCGGCAGCTGTCGTCTTTGACGACCAAATGCTGCTCAAAAAGTGCCTCGATCTGTCTTCGCGGGTTGTTGGGATGTTGCGCAACCGCCTCCTCCCACCAAATCCAAAACTCATTTTCTCGCTCGCGCAGATACTCGGTCACGAGCGCATCTTTCGAGGCAAAGCTGCGGTAGAAACTCATTTTGTTCGACCCGGCCTCGGCGGCAATGGCATCCACGCCCACCCCGTGGATGCCGTGGCGATAAAAGAGATCGGAGGCGGCGTCGAAGATGCGGTCGCGCGCGCGCGGCTTGGTACCTATTGTGGGTGCGGGATCCTGGGCCGCCTTCCGCGACCCCGAAGTCTT
>DASWUU010000202.1:0-24051 GCA_036401515.1 Steroidobacteraceae bacterium | reverse complement strand
GTGAACAATACCTTCTCGACAAATACGTCATCCAGATTTACGCACCGGCGGCCGAGACGGCGGTCTTCACGCGGCGTTCGGGGCATCCGATGGTGCGCGGTTTCGGCGTGACGCAGGCGATCGGCGGATTTTCGGCACTGCCGGCGGTCGCAGATGAGATGTGCTATGTGGTGCGGGGCCCGATCGAGGGCTTACATTCCACCGATGGCGCGTGTCCGAGTCCTTCGATGGGAAACGGTGTTCTCGAAGGTCAAGGATTTGTCGATGCGGCGTTTACGGCAGCGCGCTTCGAACAATTGGTCAGTGCGCCGAGCGATTACTCGGTACTGCACATCGGCACGCATTTTCGCCTGCGGCCGGGCAATGCGCTGCGCTCCTTCCTGCTGCTCGGCGACGGCTCAAAGCTCACGCTTGATGCTATAGGCAGAATGGATTTCAGCGCCGTGGATGTGGTGACGCTATCGGCCTGCGAGACCGGCATGGGAGGCGCGCGGACCGACGATGGCCGCGAGGTCGAAGGGTTGAGCGCTTTGGTGCAGCGGCGCGGTGCGGGCAGGGTGATCTCCAGCTTGTGGGCGGTCGAGGACGCCAGCACGGCGCAGTTGATGCGCTTGACCTACCAGTCCTTCGCCGCGGACCACGGCGACGCGGCGCTCGGATTGCAACAAGCGCAACGCGCCCTGCGCAGGCGGTTCACTGACCCCTTTTTCTGGGCCGGCTTTTACGTGTCCGGCAATCATCCGTAGCCGACAGCCGACATGCGCTGGGCAGGACCTCAGCGCTATAGGAATTGTCTGTCGCTCCATGAAGTGCCGATGGACTGCGAGCCTGATGGAGGTTGTGGTAATTAAGTAGACGTAGCGGTCAAGTGACCAAAATGACGATCGCCATCAGGTCGCTTTTCTGCATTGCGCCCGATGCATGCAAAAATTAGGGGACTATTTGTGGAGTCGTCGCACTGGCCGGCGTGTATCTGGCTTGTTAGACACGGGGAAAGCGCCGGCAATGTGGCGCGAGACAAAGCGCATGCCGCTGGGCTGCCGCGAATTGATATCCAAACGCGCGACGTGGACGTGGAACTTAGCAAGCGCGGACGAGAGCAGGCACGGGCAATCGGAGCATGGTTCGCGGACCTGGACACGAAAGAACGCCCCGATTCGTTGTTGTGTTCGCCCTACGTTCGAGCTCGAGAGACGGCGTTGTACATACAAGCGTGCGCAGAGGGCAAGGAATCCCTCCCATTGGTGACGGATGAGCGGTTTCGCGAAAAGGAATTTGGCATTCTCGATCGCTTAACGCGCCAGGGTATCGAGCAGTTTTATCCCGAGCAGGCGGAAATCCGTCGACATGTCGGCAAGTTCTACCATCGACCCCCGGGAGGCGAGAGCTGGTGCGACGTTATCCTACGGTTGAGGAGCGCCTTGGATACGTTGAGTCTGCATTATGCCGGCCGCCGCGTGTTGGTGGTGACGCATCAGGTGGTCATCCTGTGCTTTCGTTACTTGATTGAAGAACTCGATGAGGCCGCCCTTTTACTCATCGATTCGCAAGGCGACATTGCAAACTGCGCCATCACGAGCTATCGCTTAGGAGAAGGGCCCGGGGCCAAGCTTGAACTCGAGCGATACAATTGGGTAGTGCCGCTGCGCGAGTCCGGCGCTTCGGTGACAGCGCAACCGGACCCAAGCAGCGCAGCGCGATGACGGGAATCATTGAAATAGACCTACCGCTGTTACGCGAGCATCCCTTGCCTCGTGTCGAGCAGGCGGCGGATAAGGATTCGCGGGGCCGGGTCTTCATGGTCGCAGGTTCCGCACTGTCTCCTGGAGCTGCGCTTCTCGCGGGGACCTCTGCATTGCGAGGTGGTGCCGGTAAGGTGGTCGTGGCGACAATCGCTCCCATCGCTATGGGGCTCGGCCTGCACGCGCCGGAGCTTGGCATCGTCTCGCTCCCCGCGAGTGACGGTGAACCCACTGGCTCAGATGAAGTTCTGGAGCACCACGTGGGAAGGTGTGACGCCGTACTCCTGGGCCCCGGAATGAGCCAGCCCAAGAATACGCTTGGGATTGCGTTGAGCGTGTTACAGAGGTGCTGCAAACCCATTGTATTCGACGCTGCAGCCATCAGCGCGCTCGCCGGGCACTTCGATGATGTGAAAAGGTCTCGGGCGCGCTGTGTGATGACTCCACATGCCGGCGAGATGGCGGCATTGACGCAGCGGTCAAAAGAAGAGGTAGAGGCCGATCCGCTGCGAGTCGTTAGAGATGCCGCGAGAGCGTTCGGTTGCACGATTGTATTAAAGGGCGCCACGACCTATGTTGCCATTCCGGACGGACATTGCTGGAAGCATGCGCGCGGCGTGAAGGGCCTCGCGACCGCCGGATCGGGCGACACGTTGGCCGGTCTTCTTGTTGCATTGTTGGCGCGCGGAGCCGACGAAGTTTCGGCGTGCTGCTGGAGCGTCGCCGTACATGCCAAAGCGGGCTCGATGCTTACCGATCAGCTCGGTGAAGTTGGCCTATTAGCTCGTGAGTTGCCGATTCTCTTTCCGCAAATTATGCGCAATTGGGCATAGGTGCGGTTTACATTGCAGCTAGTCCAAATCTTTCTGCCGCGCTTCGACGGAATTGGACGGCGTGTGCCCCGTACTGAGTTTGAGACAATTGCGAAGGCACTAACAAAGGAATTTGGCGGCGTGACGGCATTTCTGCATTCACCTGCCCTTGGACTATGGCGCAGGAAAGGCACGCTGCATCGCGACGAAGTAGTGGTGTTTGAAGTTATGGTCAATCGCATGAGCCGCGCTTATTGGCATGGGCTGCGGCGGCGGCTCGAGTCTCAGTTCCAACAGCGCGAGATCGTAATTCGCGCCTTTTCATTCAACAAATTGTAGCCGCCTCAGCTCTTTAAACCCGCGCGTTGCCATGCGAGGGGCTCCCGCAACTCAACGTCGGACGATTCTGGCACATGGATTGTGTTCCAGAGATCTTGATAGATCGGGGGTAAGCGCCGTATATCACCGCCTCCGAGCACATTCATTGCAATCCTTTAGAGGAGCAGGACCGACATGCCCAAGAAAAAAACCCCTCGTGGCCTGGCGAATCCGGCGAAGTTGCCGGCATTTGAGCCCGAGTCCGAAGAGCTGACCGTGATTATTGAGACACCCAAGGGAAGCCGCAACAAGTACGCGTTCGATGAGGAGGCGCGCATTTTTGACCTCAAGCAAGTACTGCCCTCTGGGATGGCTTTTCCATACGACTTTGGCTTTGTCCCCTCAACGCTCGGGGGCGACGGAGATCCTCTTGACGTATTGGTGCTCATGGATGAACCCGCATTTGTAGGTTGCCGGCTGCAGTGCCGCGTTGTCGGCGTGATAGAGGGAGAGCAGCTGGAAAAGAAAGAGAAGGTGCGTAACGATCGGATTATTGCGATCGAGCGGGAAAACCACAGCTTTGCCAGTGTAAAAAAAATTGCTGACATGGGCAAGACATTCTGCAAGGAGCTTGAGGAGTTTTTCGTCAACTACCATCGCATGATCGGTAAGGAATTTAAAATTATCAAAATCCGAGGCCCGGCGAGCGCGCGACGCCTCATCAACAAGGCGCAAAAGCTCGCCAGCAAGGGCGCCTAGTGAGGCACGCGCATGTCCCATTCGACTAAAGGTCAAGCGTAGCAGCCGTCAACCATCCAGCTCGCTTATCATCCGCGTCAAATCGTCGAAATCGACGGGCTTTATCAAGTGTGCGTCGAACCGAGCGGCTACCGCTCGCTGCTTGTCTTCAGGGCTCCCGTAACCGCTCAGCGCCATGACAAAGATCAAAGGGTGTGCCGCTTTGATGCGCTGAACGACCTCATATCCGCTGATTCGCGGAAGACCGATATCGAGGAGAACCAGATCCGGCATAAGAAGCTCAACTTCCTCAAGTGCCGCCTCCCCTGTGTACACGGCCTTCACCTGGTGGCCTTCGATTTCCAGAAGGGTGGCGAGCGAATCAGCGGCGTCCTTATTATCGTCCACCACTAAAATGCGCCGCTTGCGATTTGCCGCTTCTACTACGATTTCGCGAGGATTAGGCTTCCCTTTTGCGAGCGGAAGTCGGATTGCAAATGTCGAGCCGTGACCAACTCCATCGCTCGTCCCGGAGACATGCCCTCCGTGCATTTCGATCAGCTGCTTGCATACCGATAGGCCGATACCCAGTCCCCCTTCAGATCGATCTAGAGACCTCTCCCCTTGTACAAACAGGTCGAACAGTTTAGGCAAAAGGGCGGCGGCGATGCCTACTCCGGAATCGCTCACCTCGATAACCGCGTGATTCTCCTCGACGCGTGTATTGACGCGAATATCACCCTCGTTAGGCGTGAACTTCGCGGCATTTGTCAGTAAGTTGGCAATACATTGTGTCAATCGAACTTTATCGGCATCTACGAATATAGATAAGCCGTTTCTGGTTACGTCAAGCCGCTGATGCCGCTCCTGAATCATTGGCTCGACTACTTCGACTGCCATTTGGACGCAAGCTTGTATCGCGACGATCTCGCGTTTAAGTTCGATCCGCCCCTGCGTTATTCGCGCCGCCTCCAGAAGATCGTCAAGCAAGCTGGATAGTTGCGCGGTCTGGCGTTTGAGAACGCCTGCGAGTACCACCTGACGCTCATCCGTCGCCAGCCGGGACAGGATCTCGCCAGCATTTCGGATTGGAGCGATAGGATTGCGAAGTTCGTGCGCCAGCATCGCAATAAATTCGTCTTTACGACGGTCTGACTCACGCAGCGCTGCCTCCATTTGCTTTCGCTCAGTAATGTCGCGGGTGGTGCCGGCCACGGCAGCTACATCACCATCGGAATCGAGGACGGGAACTAATAGGTAATCGTAATCGCGACGGCCGAAAGTACCTGTAAAGGGCACCTCGCCTCTGATGGACTGCTTGGTCGCGATTATTTGGTCAATCTCCCGATCATGCATCGCTGCATGCCAAGGCTCGTAGCCGAGCTCAAGACAGGTCTTGCCAATCGCTTCTTCCCTAGTCCTGCCCCACATCTTTAAGAGGCCTTCATTCGCATAAACAAATCGATGATTTAAGTCCCATATGTACGCCAAGTCGGGCGTGTTCGCCAAGATGGCTTCGTAGAGCTGCCGTTGATGGGCCATCTCACTTGCATATTGCAGATCCACTTTTGCTCTCGCATCCTTGAGCGCGCGATTCAGCTCCTGAAGCTCCCTGCGTCGCTGATGAAGCTCGACGAGGACCGCTAGTTTGGTCCGCAGAATTTCCGGAACGATGGGCACCGAAATGTAGTCGATGGCGCCGACCTCATATCCCTTGAGCTGATCAAGGGCCGAAACTTCGGCACCGGTCACAAAAATGATTGGTGTCGCTTCAAGCCGCGGATGACCACGAATGAGCCGCGCTACTTCGAATCCGTCCATGTCCGGCATGTTGACGTCGAGCAATATCGCAGCGAAGTCTTGCTTGAGCAGTTGCTGGAGCGCCTCGTTCCCAGATGACGTGGAGACGGTGCGCACCGGGAGGCTTGCCAGGATGGTCTCGTACGTCAAAAGACGTGCAGGTTGATCATCCACCAATAAGATTCGGGGACGGGGATCGAGAACAGCTGAAATACCAGAAGCGTCTGCGCTAAGCGATGGTTTCGCAACTCCCGATGTTTCCATATTGATCCTGATATTTGCTTCTATCCACTGCGTTGGAGCCGCCACTGCCACTCTTTTAGCACCAGCCATTTGAACGCCCACCTAACTCTATTCGCTCAGGTGCCTTCAGTTCTGTGCGTTCGATAGCAACCCCTGTAGGACGCCGTCGGTATGTGCTGTAGTAATTCGACTACTATTCCACCGATCTTTGACATAGTCGTTCGATGCAAAGCCTAACATTCGCTTGCTCATTTAGAACGATGAGCTGATAGATACACGCCGCGGCTTACACTCCGGATCGAGGCCTTTGAGCCCCTAGTCAGATTGCGATCCATCTATGCGATTAACCTTGAGCGATTTCCGACGCGATTTACTTGGTTCTCGAAGTGGCGAGTCTGCAGTCCAGTTCACGCCGAAGAGTTTCAACACATCGCAAAATATTTGCACGCCACGAGCTTAGGCATAACGCAGATCATTGGTCTGACGGTGCCTGCCTACCCTTGATTTGAATGGTGCCCGACAGAGGGTCACTGCGCTGTGGCATAGGCTCGTTTACCGGTAACCAGGAGCCTGCAATGCCACGTCAAGTTTCCTCCCTAACACTTGCCGAAGCACGCGGCCTGATTGCAGCGGGCGAGGAAAAAGCTGCAGAGCTGGGCATCCCCTACAACATCGCGGTTGTCGATGCCGGCGGCGGCTTGATCGCTCACGCGCGCATGGACGGAGCGTGGCTGGGAAGCATCGACATCTCGATTCACAAAGCCTGGACGGCGCGCGCGTTCGACATGGCGACCGAAGATTTGGCAAAGATGGCGCAATCCGGGAAGCCGCTTTTCGGTATCCAGAACACCAACCACGAAAAGGTGGTTATTTTCGGCGGCGGTGCTCCCGTGAAAGTCGGTGACACGGTTGTCGGCGCGGTGGGCGCGAGCGGTGGAACCGTGGATCAGGACCTGAAGGTGGCCCAAGCAGCCGTATCCGCATTCGCAAGCACTAATCCCTAAGCGACGGCCGAGCCAGACGCACTGTGACCGAGTTGCCTTATTGCGGTACGGCTCCGGTGCCCGGCGAGCTGTTGATGCGCTTCAATTTGGATCCGCCGCTCATCACGGCGCTCCTTGTCTTGACTGGTATGCAGGTATGGGCGGCGCGAGGTTTGGCAACCGGCCGGCAACTTTCCGGGCTGACCGGTTGGGTGATTGCTTCCGCCGCATTCGTATCGCCGCTCTGCGCGCTGTCGGTGGCACTCTTTGCAGGACGCATCGCGCAGCACATGATTCTCGTCCTGGTCGCGGCGCCCTTGATCGCCGCGGGTCTGCCAGCGCGAGCGCCGAGGGCTGTTTGGCCGCTGTGGTCGAGCGCGTTGGTCTTCTTTATCGCATTGTGGTTTTGGCACATGCCCTCGCCCTACGACGCGACGTTTCATTCCGTTGCCGTCTATTGGTGCATGCACCTGTCATTGTTCGGCAGCGCGATAGGGTTCTGGTATACCCTGATGCACCAGCCGCGCGCGCACGTGGTCCAGGGCCTTGCCGCCGCCACGTTAACTTCCATCCAGATGGGATTGCTCGGCGCCTTTCTATCGCTCGCCGATCACGCGTTATTCCGGTGGCACTTCGCCACCACGTGGGCGTGGCATCTTACACCGCTTGAAGATCAGCAGTTGGGCGGTGTGCTGATGTGGGTGCCGGGGATTTCCATTTTCTTGTGGGTGGCAGTGCGTTCCCTGGCACGCCTCTGGGCAACGCTCGAGGGAGTGCGCGCCGCATGAAAACCTCGCCGCTCGGCTACCTGGATGCAGCCGGCATGCGAGCCCAGCATATTCTTCCCCTGACATGGTTCACTCTGAGTGTTTCGATTGCGGTGTGCCTGGTTATTGCGGTGCTGCTGTGGGTGGGCGTGCGCCGCAGGCGCGTGCCTTCGGGTGTCGACATCGCCGGCATAGCGGTCGAGCGTGGCGGCGATGGACTGCCTTGGATCCGCGTCGGGCTGCTGATCGCCGCGGTGCCGCTCGCCGCGACTTTAGTGTGGACCATGGTGGTGCTGGCCGCCGTGGCGCGAGTGCCGGCCAATCCGGCTTTGGTGCTCGACATCACGGCCCACCAGTGGTGGTGGGATGTCCACTACAGCGGCGCTCTGCCCCCGGATGAATTTGAGACCGCCAACGAAATTCACATACCTGTTGGCCAGCCCGTGCTGGTGCGGCTGCATGCAGCGGATGTCATCCACAGCTTTTGGGTGCCCAAACTCAGCGGCAAGACCGATGTGATTCCCGGCCAGATCAATCAAAGCTGGCTGGAGACCGAGCAGCCGGGACGCTACCTCGGGCAGTGCAGCGAGTTCTGCGGTTACCAGCACGCGCATATGCAATTTGAAGTGGTCGCGCAAGCTGCGGATAAATTCGCGGCCTGGCGAGCCGCGCAGCTCGAGCCGGCGGCGGCGCCGGCGAGCGCGCAAGCCGCACGTGGCTTGGAAGTGGTGCAATTGCGCTGCGCCTTGTGTCATCAGGTTCGCGGCACCAGCGCCGGCGCGGTGAGCGCGCCGGATCTTACCCATCTGATGAGTCGGCGCACGCTGGCGGCCGGCACACTCCTGAATACCCCTGGAAATCTCGCAGGCTGGATCCAGGATCCGCAGGATCTGAAGCCGGGTTCGCTGATGCCGAACCAGTATTTATCTGCGCAGCAATTGACTGACGTGCTCGCGTATTTAGAAACCCTGCGATGAGAGCACCCGACTATCGCACGCCGCGTACCGGCATCGACAGCGTCGAGCATCAAGGAAAGCTGCTTCGGATGTGGGAAACCGCTCCCGGCATCAAGGGCTTCTTCAGCACAGTGGATCACAAAGAGATCGGCATCCGCTACATCGTGACGGCATTTGTGTTTCTGGGCTTAGGCGGGATCGAGGCGCTCGTGATGCGCATGCAGCTGGCGGGGCCAAATTTATCGCTGCTGACCCCGGAGCAATATAACCAACTGTTTTCGACGCATGGCATGACCATGATTTTTCTCTATGCTTCGCCCATCCTGTCGGGGTTTTCCAACTATCTTTGGCCGCTGCTGCTCGGCAGCCGCGACATGGCCTTCCCGCGCTTGAATGCCTTGAGCTATTGGATCTACCTCGCCAGTGGAATTTTTCTGTATGTTGGCTTTATCACCGGCAACGGCCCGAACGATGGCTGGTTCAATTATGTGCCGTATGCCTCGAAGCAGTTCAATCCTGGACTGAACGAAGACTTCTACGCGCTCGGCATGGTATTTTTGGGTATCTCTGTCACGGTCGGCGCCGCCAATTTCATCGTGACCGCATTTCGCACGCGCGCGCCGGGCATGTCGCTCAACCGCCTGCCGATTCTGGTGTGGGGCACGCTCACGGCCAGTGTCGCCAATCTGGTAGTCGTACCGGCAGTGAGCTTGGCGTTTTTCTTGCTCTGGATGGACCGGCAATTCGGCACACACTTTTTCGATGTTGGAGAAGGCGGCCACGTGCTCTTGTGGCAGCATCTTTTCTGGATTTTCGGTCATCCCTGGGTGTATGCCATCGTGCTGCCGGCGATGGGCATGGTCTCCGACGGATTACCCGTGTTCTGCCGTCGGCCCCTCGTCGGCTATTCCGTCGTTGCGCTCTCGACGGTCGCCACCATGATTTTAGGGTTCGGCGTGTGGGTGCATCACATGTTTGCCACCGGCCTGCCGGATCTCGGGCTGGCCTTCTTTTCCGGTGCCTCGATAGCGATAGTCGTTCCTTCCGCGGTGGCCGTGTTCGCCTGGATCGCCACCATTTGGCTAGGACGTCCCGTGGTGACCACCTCTTTTCTATTTTTCTCTTCCATGATCCTGCTATTTGTCATCGGCGGCGTCTCCGGGTTCATGACCGCCAGCGTGCCAGTCGATTGGCAGCTTACCGACACCTATTTTGTGGTCGCGCATCTGCACTACGTGCTCATCGGCATCAATGTGTTTCCGGTGGTGGGCGCCACCTATTTCTGGTTTCCCAAAATAACCGGGCGCATGCTCGATGAGCGGCTGGGGCGCTGGAATTTCTGGACGATGTTCATCGGATTTAACGTGGCGTTTCTGCCGATGCACCTGACCGGCCTGCTCGGCATGCCGCGCCGCGTCTACACTTACGATGCCTATCCCGGCTGGGAAGCGCTGAATCTTCTTACCTCCGCGGGTAGTTGGGTGTTCGCAGTCGGCGTGCTGTTGTTCTTGGTTAACATCCTGAGGAGCCTTAAGGTAGGCGCGCTTGCCACGCAGAATCCGTGGGATGCGCCGACCCTCGAATGGTCTGTATCCTCCCCGCCGCCTCCTTACAACTTCGCGGTCATACCGACCGTGGCTTCACGCCATCCGCTGTGGGAATCGCGTCTCGGCGAGGACCAAGCGCTGAGTTCTCTGGATCGAGGCATGCTGCTCGATTCCGGCAAGGAAACAATCGCCACCTCCGCGCTCGATGCCGCTCCGGACATGATTTTAGAAATGCCGGAAGACAGCTTTGCGCCGCTGGTGTTGACCGCCGGTCTGAGCGGGCTGTTCGCGGGCCTGCTCCTGATCATGTGGACTGTCGTGGCGATCGGGGCGGTGCTCTCGGCGGCGGGCCTGCTCCTGTGGCTGTGGCCCCGCCGCGAATTGCGCGAACGCGCATCGGCCGCAGAGGCTGCCCATGGCTGAGGTGGTGCTCTCCCAGCCGCAAGGGCTACCGGTCGGGCCCATCCGCCGTCACGGCATTGGCTGGTGGGGTGCTGGCACCTTGATCGCCAGCGAGGCGGCGCTGTTCGTATATCTGTTGTTCTGTTACTACTATCTGGGAGCTACCAATCCGCGCGGATGGCTCTTGGAACCCTCGCCCTCGCTTACGTTGGCGCTGCCCAATACACTGTTGTTGCTCGCCTCAAGTGGCGCGGCCTGGTTCGCTGAGCGCGGCATCATGCACCTCAAGCGCGCTCAGGCATTGATCGGCTTTGGCCTGGCATTCTTGATGGGCTTGGGTTTTGCGGCCGTGCAAGTTCTTGAGTGGCGTGCCAAGAGTTATCCCCTCGGCCTCTCGAGCTACACCTCATTGTACTTCGTGACCACCGGCTTTCACATGGCCCACGTTGTGGTGGGATTGCTGGTGCTCGCCGCCCTGCTTCTTTGGACGGCGCTTGACTATTTCAGCCCGCGCCGCCGATTGGTGGTCTCTGCCGGCGTCTTGTATTGGCATTTTGTCGATGTCGTGTGGATTTTTGTCTTCACTACGTACTACTTGACCCCCTATCTCGGGTTCGCAAGGTGAACGTTGGGAAGCAGCATTTCCAAATGCCGGCGCCAGCGCGGCGCGCCGTCTCGCGGCATCAAGGTTTGTTCGCCTTGTTCGGCGGCCCGCTGGCATGGTTTCTGCAATTGGATGTGAATTTCGCGCTAGCCACGCAACCGTGTTACCTCGATAACGAGCGATTGTCCTCGCCGCGTTTGAACCATGATTGGAGTGAGCCGGCGATGATTGGGATCCTGATCGCGGCCACGGCCATCGCGCTTTTGGCAACGCTCTCAGCCTGGCGCGCGTACCAGCGCAGCAAAACCGAAGACACCGGCGATCATCGGCATCTCATGGAGGTCGGTGGCGGGCGTACTCGCTTCTTGGCCTTTTGGGGAATTTGCTTCGGTGCCGGTTCGGCCCTGGTCATCGTTCTGACCGCGGTTGCTTTTTTCGTTCTGCCACGATGCGCCGGCTAATGCTCTTACTATCGGTCGGGGCGCCGTCCTATGTGCTTCCTGCGACCACGGCCACGAACGAAATGCATCGCGCTCCCGCGCAGAGATGCGCGAGGCGAAAGCCTTGATCGCCGCGAATTGCGGTGCCTGTCATCGCGTGCCCGGCGTAGCGCGCGCCAAAGGGCGCGTTGGCCCCTCGCTAGGCCAGATTTCTCGTCAACAAATCATTGCCGGTCATTTCGTCAACACGCCGGACGAATTGACGCGCTGGATCGAACACCCTCAAGCGCTATTGCCGGGCGATGCCATGCCGGAAACGGGCCTCTCGCATGAGCAGGTCCTAAAGATCGTCGACTACCTTTATGAGGTGGATTAGCACCATGAGCGTTCCCCTGCGGTACATGTTATTGGGCTTGCTTCCCTTCGCTGCCGCGGGGCAAACGGTGCCGGCGCCGGTGCCTGACAACGAAGTCTTCAAGCGGGAAGAGATCGGCCACGCCCTGGCTGCGCCGACACCGGGCGCGGGGCACACCGCGCCAAGCGCGGCCAATGCGCCGCAGGATGATGGGCAATGGACCATGCCGTCGAAGAATTACGCCTCCACGCGCTTCTCGGCGCTAACGGAAATCACGCCGGCGAATGCCCATTCGTTGCAGCCTTTATTCAGTTTTTCCCTGGGCGTGAATAAAGGACAGGAGGCCGCGCCGATCGTGGCAGACAACACCCTCTATGTGGTCACCGCCTATCCGAATATCGTGTACGCGCTCGATTTGACCAAAGAGGGCGCACCACTCAAATGGAAGTTCGCTCCCAAACCGGCGCCGGCGAGTCAAGGCGTGGCTTGCTGCGACGTAGTCAACCGTGGCGGCACGGTGGATGCGGGCAAGTACATCTTCACCACCTTGGACGGCCAAGTGATCGCCATCGATGTCAAAACTGGCAAGGCGGTGTGGCGTACGCAGTTGGGTAATATCAATATCGGCGAGACCATGACCATGGCCCCCACCGTTGCCGAGGGAAAGGTGTACGTGGGCAACTCCGGGGGAGAGCTTGGCGTGCGCGGTTGGGTAATCGCGCTGGATGAGGGCAGCGGCAAATTGTTGTGGCGTGCCTATGGAACCGGGCCGGACGCGGACGTGCTCATCGGCCCGCAGTTCAAGCCATTCTACTCGAGCGATCAGGGCAAGGATCTGGGCGTCACGTCCTGGCCGGCGCAGGCCTGGAGGATTGGCGGCGGCGGCATGTGGGGGTGGATCACGTACGACGCAGAGCTCGGCATGCTCTATCACGGCACCGCCAATCCCGGGCCGTGGAATGCCGATCAGCGGCCGGGCGACAACAAATGGACTAGCGGCATGTTTGCTCGCGATCCGAAGACCGGCCAGCCGCATTGGTTCTACGGCATGTCACCGCATGACGAGCATGACTATGACGGCATCAATGAGCAAATCCTGCTCGACATGCCTTTCGATGGGAAACTGCGCAAAGTGCTGATACACCTGGACCGTAACGGCTACGTCTACGTGATCGACCGGACCAGTGGCCAAGTGCTGTCGGCCGACCCTTATGGGCCGGTGAATTCGTCCAAGGGCGTCGACTTGCAAACCGGACGTCCAATCCTCAATCCGGAGAAACAAACCAAACTCGGGCAGACGGTGCGCAATATCTGCCCGACGGCCTCTGGAGCGAAGGACTGGAATCCGTCGAGCTTCAGTCCGCAAACCGGCTTGCTCTATATCCCGCACGAAAATATGTGCATGGACTGGATGAGCATGCAGGTCAGCTACATCGAGGGCACTCCCTACGTCGGCGCCGATGTTCATATGAAACCTGGTCCCGGCGGTCACCGCGGTGAACTCACGGCATGGGATCCCGTGGCGCGCAAGCCCGTATGGGTGGTGAAGGAAAACTTCCCCATCTGGTCCGGCACCGTGGTGACGGCTGGCGATCTGGTTTTCTACGGCAGCATGGACGGTTGGTTCAAGGCGGTAAACGCCAAGACCGGCGAGCTGGCGTGGCGATACAAAGTTGACAGCGGAATCATCAGCCAGCCGGTCAGCTATCGGGGTCCCGATGGACATCAATACATTGCGGTCTTGAGCGGCGTGGGCGGTTGGTCGGGCGCCGTCGTTTCCGGACCGGTCGATCCGCGCGACGGCTCCGCCGCGCTTGGCATGGTGAATGTCATGTCGGACCTGCCAAAATACACCACCGCCGGAGGAACGCTGTATGTGTTCTCGCTTCCCCATTGAACTGTTGCTGGCCGGAGCGCTGCTCACCGGCTGCTACAGGGGCCCGCCGCCCGCCATGCCGTCCGAGCAATCCGATCGACAAGGTGCAATCGAGTCGGCACTCTCGCCCGGGAGCGATCACAGCCTGGTGGCTAATGATCCGCGCGCCGCGGCTTACTACGACAATGCAGAGGCGGTAAATACCGGCCGCATGCTTTTCAACGGGTTCAATTGCTCCGGGTGTCATTCCAATGGCGGCGGAGGCATGGGCCCTGACCTCATGGATGATGAGTGGATTTACGGCGGGCGGCTCGAGCAAATACATCAGACCATCGTCGAGGGCCGGCCCAACGGCATGCCGGCATGGGGCGGTCGGATTCCGGATCAGCAGATCTGGCAGATCGCCGCTTATGTGCGCTCGATGTCTTTGCCGCAAACCTTGGCCGCTCAGAACGGCCCCACGCCCTCGCAACGGCCGGCACCGGTTCCGGCTGCGGCCGACCAGCACAATGGTTGGTCGCCGCCGCCGCAAACCACCAATGATTACACGACCACCACCAAGGGTGCGGATTGAGCGCAATTCATCCATGGCTGCTCGCGCTCAGCCTCGGGTGGGCAAGTGGTGCCGCTGCGCTAGAGACCTTGACGGTGTGCGCCGATCCGAACAACTTGCCCTTCTCAAATAAAGCGCGCGAGGGGTTCGAAAACAAAATCGTTGAGCTCGTGGCCCAGGAACTCGACAAGCAGATCAGCTATGTGTGGTGGGCGCAACGGCGCGGCTATGTACGCAATACGCTGAATGAGGCCAAATGCGACCTCTGGCCCGGCGTGGCGAGCGGCATCGAACGTGTCGCTACCACACGTCCCTACTATCGATCCACCTACGTATTCGTGACGCGTGCGAGTTCACACCTACAAGACTTGACCTTGGACGATTCACGCCTGCGCGCCTTGTCGATCGGCGTGCAATTGATCGGCAACGACGCCAACAATACCCCGCCGGCACACGCGATTGCCAGCCGCGGCATCGTTGCCAATGTGCATGGCTACATGTTGTACGGCAACTATGCGCACCCCAATCCCCCCGCAGCGATCATGATAGCGGTCGCCGACGGTACTGTCGATGTGGCGATGGTTTGGGGACCTTTGGCCGGATACTTTGCACAGCGCTCTTCCGTTGCCTTAGCGGTAAGCCCCATCACCTCGCTCAGCCCATCGCCGTGGCCGATGACCTTCGACGTATCGATGGGCGTGCAATTGCAAAACGGGGCGCTGCTCGACGAGGTGAACACCGCGCTCGCTCGGCGCAAGGCCGCGATCGATGACATTTTGCGGCAATATTCCGTCCCGTCTTGCGTGGCACCAGCCCCAGTGGCGGTTCAGGAAGTTGCCGGCGCCAGCGAATGCCATCTGTCGGAAATGGTTAGAAGAGACGGCTCGAGGAATAACGGTACTGCATGAGCATTATTTTCCTCGCCGGCTAGATCGCTCAGATTGTTCTAAGTCTGTACCGGGCCACACAAGCGATATAGCTGCCTATCCACCGTGCGACTCGTTACTGTCCTGCACTCGCGCGTCAATCTCCTCTCCGTCGCTCGAAAGTCGCGGCTGCTGGACCAGCCGAATGGCGTCGAGCAGCGGCTTCAGTGCACGATGGCGAAGCAGGTACATCGTATTGCCCATTGTCGACGCGAACGCAGCGGGGATGGGACTCACGAGGACCAGCGTGTCGCGCAGCTCACCGAGCAGCGCGTCTGGCGTATGCTCATAAGCGCGTTCGTGTCGCCGTCCTGCGTGGGCCGTATGAAACTTGCGTTCGTACGAAAAGTCCTCGAATGAATCGCCAAGCATAACTGCGGCCCACAAGGCATACACATCAAAGTCGCAGGCGTAATTCATCATATCGGTCGTAAACCCGCCCGGGGGCCGCACGTTCATCTCGAGCGCGACATACGAGCCGTCGGGACGCGCGAAGAATTCGAGGTGGAAGAAGCGCCGGTGCAGGGCAAACGCTGCGAGCGCCCGACGGCCGACCTGCTCGAGCGCCTGCGGAATACTGCGAAGAGAGTAATAAAAGCCATCGAGAACGCCCGCCCTCACCTCCATGATTCCCCTGTCGTACACATGAGACGTGCAGAAAACCAAGCGTCCTGCCCAGTCCACCAGGCCATCGAAGGTAACGATAGTGCCTTCAATGAAGGGCTGCACGATGTGACCGTCAAGGGGCAGAAGGAACGCAGCCTCGAGTTCGGCGTCCGTCGATACCCGAAAGGTAAACGTGGCTCCCGAACCGCTGTCCGGCTTGAAGACGAGTGGAAAGCCGTGCTTCGCGGCGAAGCCCTTCACGCCCTCGGATGACAAGCAGCGAATGCCCGGTATTGAGGGCACGCCAGCCTTCTCGAAGGTCTCGGCCATGGCAAGCTTGCTGCGAATGCGTGCCACGTCCCGCCCCGTGAGGCCTTCGATTCCGAGGTCGTCGCGGAGGCGACCCTCGACCTCGAGCCAGTGCTCACCGTTCGATTCCACAAAGTCAATGCGACCGTGCTCTGCGATCATAGAGACAACGATGCTGAGCAAGACCTCATATTCACCCATGCGGGGCTCGAACACATAACGATCGAGTGCGTGGCGCGCTTGCGGCGGGAGGCCGCTCTCCGGCACATCACCCACGGCCAGAACGCTTGCGCCGCGGGAGTTGGCGGCGACGCAGAACAAATGAGAATTGGGTGGAAAGCCTGGCGACAAGTAAAGGATCCTCACCTCCTCTATCCCCGCCTCATCAGCCAGCCGATGCCGTTCCATATTCGAAACGGAAATTCATTAGCGCGTATGACCTGCAGTTCCGAGCCACGCGCGAGCGCAAGCACCTCGCCATTGGCGTCCTCGCGAGCCAGTCCGTAAGCGTAGTTGAAGAGGACGAAGTCGCCCGCGGGCCGGAGCACACGCCGGACCTCTCGAAAGTGGCGCTCGACCAGCTCGCGCCCAGACCGCAACATGTAAGGAAACGTGTCGACGCTGTAAACCAGGTCTATCGACCCTGAACCAAACTCCGAGAGATCCTGCCCAGTCGTCACCTGCACGCTCGCATTTGCAAGGCCCGCGAGCCGACGCGTGGCCGCCGAGATCATCCCAGCAGAGACATCCGTTCCGACCACGGAGCGCACGCGTGAGCACAAGGGGACCATTAAACGTCCGATGCCGCACCCGACTTCCAGGGCATCTCGATGGAGTCCCGAAACCCCCCAGTTTTCCATCACGCCGATCACCTCGTCTGTTGCGGCGGCGAGGAGTTCGGGACTTCCAAGTGAGTATAGGGCTACGCTCGCCTCCTCGCTCTGCGCCACGGATGCATCAAAGAGCTTTCGGCATCTCTCAATTCCGTCCTCCGCGTCGGCAGCAAGCTCCGGCGAATCCAGACGTTGGCGGATCATCCTGACGATGGTGCGGCAGCCAGCCTCGTTCTCGGCGAGATGCCGCGCGAGTTCGCGAAGCCTCGCCGGCTGCCCGGCCAGCGTGGGCAGGGCGCGGGCGATCGTCGCCGTGTCCTCCGTGTGCTGCACGAGCTCCATCAACACCATCGACACGGAGGCTTCGGATCGCAAGTATCGGTCGACGATGCGCTGGATGTCGGCAGTTGAGATGTTCATGAGTGCCCTCTGTTCAAGTCGCCCGGCATTGCTCGAGCGCGACCCTCATCGCGCTGTGCGCGTGCTCCAGCGCCGTGTCGATGTCGGCCCCCTGGTGGGCATAGCTGATAAACCACATGTGACGAGGGTGCAGGAGCACGCCGCGTACGAGCATCTCCTCGTAGAACGCCGTCCGAAGCGCGTCGTTCGTCTCAGGGTGCGGGTGGTTGAACCTCAAGAATGGCATCGGCGGGAAGGGCTCGCCGTAGCTCAGTGCGGGTGCGTCAAGACCACGGGCAATGGCGTTCAGACCGTCGATGAGGCGCTGGCCGAGCGCCCAGACGTGCTCCGCGACGCCACGTTCTTCAACGATGCGCAGCGTGGTAAGCGCCGCGGCCATCGCCGCGGTGTCACCGTGATAAGTCGCCGAGAGGTGCATTCCGGCGGCACTGCTCATAACGTCGCGCCGCCCCATCACGGCTGCAATGGGCCAGCCGTTGCCCATCGCCTTGCTGACGGTGGTGAGGTCAGGCTTAAGCCCGAAGCGGGCCTGTACGGACCCCGGCGCCGTGCGAAACGCGGTCTTAACCTCATCAAGGACAAAGAGCGCCCCGTTACGGTGTGTTACGTCCTGAATGGTTTGAAAAATCTCGCGCGTCGGAGGCAATACCATCTCGGGCGCCAGGATGACGGCCGCGATCTCGCCATCGTGCGCGCGGAAGAGGGCCTCGAGCGAGCGCGGGGCATTGCTGTCGAACTCAAGAACCTGCGCGTCGAGGCCGGCAGGAACCGAATCGTCGAGCGGCAAACACCAGTCGTGCCATCCGTGATACCCCGCACGCGCGATACGGCGGCGGCCGGTGGCGCGGCGCGCGATGCGGAGCGCGGCGGTCGTCGCTTCGCTCCCCGTTTTCAGCAACACCGCCATGTCCGCGGCGGCGAAGCGCTCGATGACAGCCTCGGCGAGGAGAACGTGCTGGGGCCGATTCATCGAGAGCAATGACCCCAGCTCAAGCTCCTCACGCGCCGCCGCGTCGACCTCCGCATCGGCGTAGCCGAGTAGGAACGCGCCGAAGGCCATCAGGAAGTCGATGTACTCGTGCCCGTCAACGTCCGTGATCCGGCAGCCAAGGCCTCTCTCGATGTACATCGGGGAGCGCTCTGGGGTAGTGAGCGCCCGCCCGGACAGGTGGTGAGCACCCGGAATGACGCGCCCGGCGCGAGCGAGCCACTTCCGGGACAACCTATAGCGTTCTTCAGTCATGTCTATGCCGGTTCGGCGGGCCTTGTCTGCTGGCGCAGCATCTCATTGAAGGGCAGCACCTTGGCGCCGACGCTAGGAGGAAGGTCGATAACGCTCTGGCCACGCGTTGGCGCCGACGGCGCCATGAGCTGCCTTCGATATGTTGGGGTTCCTGACCGACGCCGTCATCTGAAGTCTCTATCCAGCAACTGGGCGGCAGTAAGAACAGGCTTACGTGCAGATTCCGGAACGGACGTCGTTACATCTGGGAGATGGAGAGCTCTTCGGCAAAGTTTGCTTAACCTGATGAATTTCGCCGTTCTGACATCCCGTTCCGGCAAGGGACCGCGCTGCGCCTTAAGCCAAAAACTAAATTCGTCAGCGGCGCATAGGGTAGCGATTATCTCAGGCTGCGATTGCGACTTTTCGTCGAGCACCCCTGGGATCGTGGTCAGGGGCGGCGATGACTCGATTAGCCAGGGAGCCTTTGCCGGATCGATTGTTTGCGTTTTCGTATCTGGGGCACAGGGTGCATCCGTATAGGTGATGCCGCCATCCTGGGCAGTGCACTTATAAATAACTGCTGAACTAACCGACTGGGTCAAGCATAACAATAGAAACGCAAGCGCTGGAACAATTGAGCTCCTTTGCGTTCGAGGATGAAGGCTGGCGACCATTCGAATGTGCAGCATCGACACAATGTTGATTTAATGAGCCCGTTCAAAGATAGGCTTCGGGTGCGACTGCAACAGCCATTTGTTCCTCGAGTTACTATAGGAAACCTCCTATGTGGCGGCCGTGAGGCTCCCCAGCAAACGCACACCAAATCTGGGGTGCTCGCGGGCTAGATCCACATTGGGATGCCCCACTCATGCAGCCACGAAAGGCTGTTGTCCTGCCTGCCAACTAGCGCCCTTCCGACAGCTATCTCCGGCGCTTGCGTCGAGACTAACTACATTACGAATTAGCGTCCGCAAAGCTACGCGCAACTTGGTTGGCAACTGCAAGGATGATGAAGATGGAAAACGAAGTCTACAAAACTATCCAGATCACAGGCTCATCGAAAATGAGTAGCGATGAGGCGGTCCGAATTGGAATTGCGAAAGCAGCCAAAAGCGTGCGCAATATCCGATGGTTTCGCGTCACCGATACGCGTGGCCATATAGAAAACGGTGAAATTGGTCATTGGCAAGTGTCGATCGAGTTAGGATTCACTCTCGACTGAACTCTGGGCGGCCACACGTGCGTTAGCCGGTGCCCGTGCCAAGCGCAAATGGCGTCGTTTAACATACATTGTCGCTTGTTTGACATACCGTAATTGTCAATGGGATAGAGATCGCATTGCGCTCTCTACATAAGGACCTCGCATTATAAGGATGCCAGAATAAAACCTCAGATCGGCGGATCAATGGTGCGGAGGTGAAGAGCCATGGCAGAGCCTGAGGTCCTTGTGCCAATAAGGTGTCCGATCTGTTTGCAAGAGTCGCTGGTTGGATTTCGATTCTCGGTGCTTGAGGACGCATTGGCCACCGGAGAAATCCGTCTATACGCAAACTGTCACGTAACGAGCTGGCAGGGTAGCGCGCCAGAACTTGCAGCGGTGCGCGAGTACCTCGATACAGTCTGGGGCACTGGGCTCCAGGAATCTTGCCCGGCATTTTTTGCACTCGATCGATTTCTCGATGGGGACAGCCTCTCTTTTATCTACAGCGGTGTGCTTACAGTCGAAGAGATGAGCAAGGTACCGGAACTTGCGCCAAACCGGCTATCCCATGAGCCTGATCCGTATCAAAAGCTGCTGTCCTCTATTGACGCGCTGGCGAGCGATATTACGGTGTCGGATGGCGAGATGCGTAAACGACTGCGATCTTTGCTCGCCACCTCTGCGCTCAATCCGACGCACCCGCCAGCTGTTCCGCCGCGTGCGTTTGCTACTCGCCCCCGGTTTGAAAACGGCACCCTGTCGCGCTCCGTACGCTATGATTTACAGCCAGTGTCATTGGATTCCCATAGGCGGCCGACGCTCCGGGCCTCGGTCATATGTTCTCAGCGCAGCCAACGCACCAATACATATACTGGACAGGCCAAAGATTTCACAACTCACTGATCAGCCGCAGAGTTCGTGGAATAGATTTCGCTGGGCAAACAGAGGCGCAGCATCGCTCGCATGCGCTCACTGCGCTGTCCTCAAAAGAAAGACTCGTCAGGATACGTAAAACATCAGCGCGTTTTCCTGGCCGACCGCACAAAAATTGGCGAGGAATACCGAAAATCGGCACGTAAGTGCCACCGATCGGGGCCGCTCGACCCGTCTTGGCGGTGATCACTCGCGCAATCACCGCGCTAATCCAGGTCTAAGACAAATATTCGACAGTTCCAAATGAATGCGCCGGGTCTGAAAATACCCCCCGGCGCATTCCATCAAGCACGGTCCGGACGCCCCACGGTCAACGACTTACAACCCTACCTTGCCGGTGGTGATCTCGTCCTTGGTGCCCGGGATACGTTCCACATCGACGTCTGTGCGTCGCACCGAATCGGCGACTTTCTCGGTCCGGTTGGTAACCTCTTTGCCGATAGAGACTTCCTCGACTACACGCGCCGTTTTGCCGATGACCGCTTCCTCAGCCGTTTCCCGAACCTCGAAAGTGCCTTCCTTAAAATTTTGAAAGTCCGCCTCCGTCGCGGCGCGATCGACGGGCTTACGCTGAATCGTCGCCTTCTCCTGGCGAAGATTGATCATCTCCGATACCGGGGTTTCGCTCTTCCGCTTAACCACCCGCAGGCCGCCGACATCCATGGTGCGCTTGCCGACTACCAGTTCTTCCTGCACCACCGGAACCGAATCGCGCTCGAACGCGAGTTCATCATCGCTCAAGGGCGCGGCGTTCGGATCAAACCCATTCCAGCCCCGGCTCTTCCACTGCGCCGCGCGATCATCCAGGTCCACCGTGCCTAATTTCTGCATCAGCGTCTGCGCTTTCGTGACCTCTGCGTCAGTGCTCGCATCGACCGCGACCACGGTACTGCCGCGGCGCACGGCTTCCGCATAGTTGCCGGCATGCTCCTTCTCATCCGAGCTGAACAAGTTTTCGAAGAAATGACCGACGCTCGCCATAAACCCGGTGTTCGCGGTCGCGGCCGAGGCCGAGGCCGAGGTCGGGGACGAGGCGCCCGACTGTAAATGCACGCTGGTGCGGGAGAACCCCTGCGCGACCAGTTGATCGATGGCCGCTTGAGCCGTCTGTTGGTCGTCGAAAGTCGCTAAAACAGTCTGCATAAAAACTCCTAAACATTTAAATGGAAGGGAGACCTATGAATCGCAAAGCTTTGGGATTGCATCGGTGTAAACTTAGTTCTACTCATCAGATACGCCGGGATCGATGAGTCGCCAGGTCGCGGAGCCCGGATCTTGGCGCTCCGCAATGATCTCCTCGCGCCGCACGGTGACCGATTGCGGCGCCCGTTTCGTATGTGAGGTACGGCTCAAATGAATTTCCTCGACCAAGACCCGCTGGCGCCGAATCACGAGTCGTTCTTCAACGATTGGAATGATCGTCACCCCGTCCTCGTAGCGCACTTCGACCGGCCCGCACACTTCTCGATCGATGGGGACCCGAGTTAGCTTTACGGCTTCGGAGGTCAATTCTTCATCCACCTCAACCACGTCCTCGTGCACCACTTTGCGCAGTCGAAGGCCGCCATTATCGGCGAGTGTTTTGTGAACAGTGACTTTCTCGGCGATGACGGGAAACGTGAGCCGGGACTCATCTGCCGTGAGCGAGGAGTCCTGGGGCGTGGCGGACACCGTCATAGCAACCTCCTTTTTAGCCGATTAAATTATTTAGACGATTAATGAGTTGACACTCCGAGGAGGGTCTAGCAGGTCGTAATGCTCAACGATTCGCGCGGCGTTGACGATCCCGGGATGTACTGAAACCCCGTCAGACATGCGGCCAAATCTTGTAAGTAGGAGTCGGGGTAGGATTCGCGGATAAGCGCGTACCGATCGGATACATTCCCCACAACGCGCGCCGGCCGGCCCTGGCAAATGTCTTTTTTAAACCTTGTCAAGCTACCTTTAAAATCTATACTAAACTTCTTACCGAAAAGGCGATCCGTTGTCTTTTCTACATCCGATTGACAAAGAGGAAGCAGCTTTATGAGTCTCCGTCGCGAACCGCATCGCTCCGTCGTCGCCGAGAGCATCTACGGCCTCCTCAACCCGATTCCGTTCGGATTTTTTACTGCCGCGCTGATCTTCGACATTATCTACTTCAACAGCGCTGAAATACTCTGGGACAAGGGGGCGGCGTGGCTAATCGTTTTTGGCCTGCTGATTGCAGCGGTGCCGCGCCTGGTCAACCTGGCACAGGTCTGGATCACTTCCAGGCATTCGGCGACGCGTACAGACAAATTGGACTTCTGGTTCAACCTGGCTGCAATCGTCGTGGCCATCATTAACGCTTTCGTGCACAGTCGCGACGCTTATGCAGTAGTGCCTGAAGGCCTGTGGCTTTCGATCTGCACCGTCATTCTCTTGTCTGTTAGCCACATCATCATCGCCGTGGAGCGCGCCGCGCGGGAAGAATCGGTCCATGAGTAATAGCCCCGTACGCAGAGCATTGACATTCGCACTGGTAAGCGTTCTCGCTGGATGCGGCGGGAAAGCCTCGTTCGAGCCCGCGCAACAGTCGGGTAGCGCGCCGACGTTACCGAAGGCGCAAAATTTCCTCCTGCCACCTATGCAGGTTCCAGAAGGGGTGGGCTGGACGCAAGGACAATCGCCGAAGGTTGCGCCCGGACTGAAAATCGAAAGGATCGCGAGCGGATTGATGCATCCGCGACAGCTGTATGTTCTACCCAATGGCGATGTCCTGGTTGCGGAGTCCAACGGCCCTGGTAGCGAAGCTATAACGACGCCCAAGCAGTTAATCGCCAACAAGGTGAAGAACCTGTCGGGCAAGGGTGCGAAAGGTGGTAACCGAATCACCTTACTGCGCAAGACGGGCACCGCAGGAGAGTGGGAAAAGCATATCTTCATCGACCATCTACACTCACCATTCGGTATGCAATTGATCGGGGAATCGCTGTATGTCGCCAACACCGACGCGATCCTGAAGTTTCCCTATCGCTTGGGAGAAACCAAACTCAGTGCGGCAGGTGTTGAATTTGCAGATTTACCGGGCGCGGTCAACCATCATTGGACCAAGGCCTTATTGGCGAGTCCGGACGGTAGTAAGTTATATGTCGGGGTCGGCTCAAACAGCAACATCACCGAGAATGGGCTAGAAGTAGAGTACCGACGTGCGGTAGTACTCGAGGTCGACGTCGCAACGCGCGGTAGCCGTATCTACGCGTCGGGTATCCGCAATCCGACTGGCCTCCAATGGGAGCCTCAGACAAATAAGCTCTGGGCCATCGCGAATGAGCGCGATGAGATTGGTGCAGATTTGGTGCCCGATTACTTGACATCTGTACAGGACGGCGGATTCTACGGATGGCCCTTTAGCTACTTTGGACAGAACGTCGACCGGAGAGTGAAAGCGCAGAAACCGGATCTAGTCGCGAGGGCGATCAAGCCGGATTACGCGATCGG
>DASWUU010000201.1:0-44580 GCA_036401515.1 Steroidobacteraceae bacterium | reverse complement strand
GGTGCCGCTGTTTTTCATGCAAAGCTCCGGCGGGTTGACTCGGGCAGATCGATTCAACGGCAAGGACGCGATCCTGTCGGGCCCCGCCGGCGGCATCGTCGGCATGGTACGCACCGCTCAGGCGTTGGGTCACAGTAAATTAATCGGCTTTGACATGGGCGGCACGTCCACGGACGTCAGTCACTTCGCAGGCGAATATGAGCGGGCTTTTGATACAGAAGTGGGCGGCGTTCGGGTTCGCGCACCGATGATGAGCATCCACAGCATTGCGGCAGGCGGCGGTTCCATCATCCGCTTCGACGGCGCGCGCTTGCGAGTCGGCCCTGAATCGGCGGGCGCTAGCCCCGGCCCGGCCAGTTATCGTAGAAACGGCCCGCTCACGGTCACTGACGCCAATGTTTTGCTTGGCCGTATTCAGCCTGCTTACTTTCCGAGCGTCTTTGGAGTTTCGGCGAACGAATCGTTGGACGGTGAGATTGTTGCCCGGCGATTCGGCGAACTGGCTGAGCGGATGGGCGCCTCCGGCGGTCGGTTGCACGCCCCCGAGGAAGCGGCGGCCGGTGCCCTCAAAATTGCCGTTAGCAGCATGGCCAATGCGGTGAAGCGGATCTCAGTCATGCGCGGTCATGATGTCGGCGGCTACACGCTGCAATGCTTCGGTGGTGCCGGCGGTCAACACGCAAGCCTCGTCGCCGATGCCTTAGGCATGACGCGCGTTTTCATCCACCCTCTAGCGGGAGTGCTCTCCGCCTATGGCATGGGACTGGCCGATCAAATTGCCATGCGCGAGGCTGCCGTGGAGTGCGAGCTGAACGAGGCTGGGCTGGGCGAGGCGAACGCGATCGCATCGCGGCTGATCGATGAAGCTGCCGCCGAGCTCAAGCAGCAGGGGTTGGCGGCCAATACCCTGCGAACCATTGCGCGCATACACGTGCGCTACCAAGGTACGGACACCGCTTTGCCTTGTGCGTTACCATCGCATGTGCCGAGCGCTGCCGGAATAACAGGGGTACGGCAGGAGTTCGAGCGCAGTTATCGGCGCCGCTTCGAGTTCGTATTGCCGGATCAGCCGTTGATCATCGAAGCGGTGTCTGTGGAGTGCATCGCGCCCGGGGCAGACTCCCCGGTAATGGGTCCAACGGTCGCACAGATCCCTTACGAGCCTTCCGCGGAGGCGCAAGTTTCCATGTACTGCCTGTCCGACAACGATCCCGCCGGCTGGCGCGTTGCGCGTCTCTATCGCGCTGAAGCATTGCGACCCGGTGCCCGCGTGCTGGGCCCCGCCATCCTCGCGGATCACAATGCGACCACCGTGGTCGAGCCCGGATGGGAGGCGCGGGTGGTTGCCGGCGGTTGCATCGACCTGCAGCGCATACAGCGTCAAACCGGCGAGCGCGGCATGAACTCTGATGTCGACCCGGTCGCCTTGGAACTCTTCAACAACATGTTCATGAATATCGCGGAACAAATGGGGTTGAGCCTGCAGAACACCGCGTATTCGGTGAATATCAAAGAGCGCCTAGATTTTAGTTGCGCGCTTTTCGATGGCAGCGGCGCGCTGATCGCCAATGCGCCGCACATGCCGGTACATTTAGGATCCATGAGCGAGTCGATCCGGACGGTAATCGATCGCAACCCGAAATTGCAAAACGGCGATGTCTACGTGCTCAATGATCCGTACCACGGCGGCACGCACCTGCCGGATATCACCGTGGTAACGCCGGTGTACGTGGAGCCGCACCATCCCGCCCCGAGTTTCTTTGTCGCCTCGCGCGGCCACCATGCTGATATCGGCGGCATCACGCCAGGATCGATGCCGCCCTTCTCCAAGCACATCAATGAGGAGGGTGTGCTGATCGATAACTTCAAGCTGGTGGAGCGAGGGACCCTGCGCGAGACGCCCCTGCGCGAATTGCTTAGCAGCGGGGTCCATCCTTCGCGCAATCCGCTGCAAAATCTGGCGGACATGCGCGCGCAAATCGCCGCAAATGCCAAAGGTGCCGCCGAACTGAAGGCTCTGGTGGCTCATTACGGCGCCGGCACGGTGGCGGCCTACATGCGACACGTTCAGGACAATGCCGAAGAATCGGTGCGGCGCGTCATCACCTCGCTCAAGGATGGCCATTTTATCCTGCCGCTTGATAACGGCGCCCGCATTGAGGTAGCCGTGCGCGTCGATCCCGATCGACGCAGCGCCTGCATCGACTTTACGGGCACCAGCGCACAATTGGAGGATAATTTCAATGCGCCGCGCGCAGTCACCACGGCGGCCGTGCTTTACGTGTTCAGGACGCTGGTGAACGATGATATTCCGCTCAATGCCGGATGCCTGAAGCCGCTGCAAATCATTCTGCCGGAAGGCTGCATGCTGAATCCCCAGCCACCGGCTGCCGTGGTGGCCGGCAACGTCGAGACTTCCATGTGCGTGACCAATGCTTTGTACGGAGCGTTGGGAGCCATGGCCGCTAGCCAATGCACGATGAATAATTTTACCTTCGGCAATGGCCGGTATCAGTACTACGAGACCATCGCCGGAGGTTCCGGCGCGGGGCCGGAATTTGCCGGCACGAGCGTGGTCCAAACCCACATGACCAACTCTCGGCTCACCGATCCTGAGGTCTTGGAATTTAGATTCCCCGTGCGCCTCGATTCTTACGAGATTCGCGCAGGATCCGGGGGCGCCGGACGCTGGAAGGGCGGCGACGGGGGCATCAGGCGCATTCGCTTTCTGGAAGCCATGACCGCTTCGATCTTAAGCAACGGCCGATCGGTAGGCGCTTTCGGCATGGCCGGAGGAGAGGCGGGCGCCGTGGGCGAGAACTTTATTCAGCGGGCCGATAGCCGCATCGAGAGGCTTAGCTATATCGGCCAGACCGAGGTTAAGGTGAACGATGTCATGGTGATATGTACCCCCGGCGGCGGCGGCTACGGAGCGAAAGAAAAAAATGCCACAGATTGAAATTGTCGAAGTCGGCCCGAGGGACGGACTGCAAAATGAATCGGTGCTGTTCAGCACCGAGCAGAAGCTGGAGTTCATTCGTCGAGCGATCGAGGCGGGCGTTCGACGCATCGAGGTGGCGAGCTTTGTAAATCCAAAACTCGTGCCGCAAATGGCTGACGCCGAAGCGGTGGTCGCGGGAATGACACGGCGCCGGGACGTGACCTACATCGGCTTGGTTCTCAACAAGCGCGGGGCATTGCGCGCCGTCGAGGCGGGCATTAATGAGCTGGGTGCCGTGTGCGCCGCATCCGATGGATTCGCAATGCGCAATCAGGGCCAAACATCCGATGAGTCCTTGAGTATGTGCTGCGAGGTGGTGCGCTTAGCGCGTCAGGAGGGCCGGCGCGCTCAGGTCACGATCTCAACCGCCTTCGGCTGCCCATTTGACGGCGAGGTCGATCCTCAGCGGGTAGTGGACATGGCAAAGACCGCTGCGGCGGCCGGTCCGGTCGAAGTCGCGATTGCCGACACCATCGGCGTCGCTGCGCCGCGCGATGTTGCGGAACTCGTCGCGCGCGTGAAGGCGGCGATCGCGCCGCTGCCGGTTCGAGTGCACTTTCATAACACGCGAAACACGGGCCTTGCGAATGTGTGGGCCGCGGTGAATGCGGGCGCGATGACGGTCGATGCGTCGCTGGGCGGCCTTGGTGGGTGTCCCTTCGCGCCCCGAGCCACCGGCAACGTGCCGACCGAAGATGTCATCTACATGCTGGAGCGGTCGGGCTACCGGACCGGCCTTGACGTGGACAAGGCGATCGAGACAGCCGAGTGGCTGGCTCAGGCCATGGGACGCGAATTGCCCGGAATGCTGAGCAGGGCCGGCAATTTTCCGGTCAAGGCCGTGCGCCGCTGACCCTTACTTTGCCGCCAGGCAGCGTTTGAATCGGTCATCGACGCGGTGGGCGTACCAATCGGTGGTCAGCTTTCGCTTGATCTTCGGGCCGCCAAGCTGGATCCGAGGCACCAAGGCGCGCGGCAGCTCGCTTCCGGCGGTCTGGTCGGCCAGCGCGAACACGCGCTGATACAGTGTGGTCTTTTCAAAACCCTTGGTTTTGCCTTCCGCCAAGGCGGCGTGGATGGCGCCTTCACTCTGCTTGAGCCGTGCGCCGAGCGCTCGCAGCGCGGCTTCGGTGTCGCCGGGCTTGTTAGCATCTCCATCATGCGGCAATAACGCCCCGTCGGGAATCAGAGAGACTCCTGAGGCGATGGCGGCCGCATTTTGGAACGCGGCGTTGCGACTGGCATATTGTCCGGCATTGAAATCTGCAAAACGGTATAGGTAATTATCGTATGGCGCGCGATAGTTGAGCAAATGCGCAGTACCGAAATACACGCTGCCGCGCCGTGTAAATAACTCATCGGCGATGCTCGTCTTGACCGGATACGGATACGGCGCGGCCGCTGCAAACTGCTCCGCAAAGCTCACGTTGACCTGCATCGGACCGCGCGTGCGTATGGGGTTTTTATCGGCGAATAGCGTGCGTCCGAGAGGCACCGAGGCAATGAAATCCTCATAGGCATCGCTTAAATCTTTCTCTGTTTTCGCAACGTCGATGCGCTCGCCATAGGTGCGTCCGTCGGCGGACTTGAGCTGCAGCACCCCGTCCACGAGCAGCATCGGCACGTGCGCACGCTCCGCGCGAGCAGCGATTTCCTTGCGCGCAATGACGCCTAGGCCAGGTATCTTAGGATCGGTCCGGAAGCTCGATTCTTGTTCGATCACTGCCACCACGGCACAAACGTTTTCGCGGCTCGGTGTCACCGTGAGCACGGTGAAAGCACTGTAGATATCGGTAGTCCAGCCGGCTCGGTCCGTCACGTAGCGCGGTAGCGCTTGTTCGATCAGCGCGTGGGCATCGACTGGGTTCAAGGCGGGCGCGGCCGTCGGTTTTTCGCCGGCGCACGCGGCCAACAATCCGGCGACCAGCGCAACGATGACCAGTTGCGGGCCGGGTTTTTGCGCGAATAACTCCTGCATTATCAATTTCATACGCGCAATTCCTCGATTCTTTTGAATACTATCTCGGCTGCATTCTAACCGCGCCGTCGAGCCGGATGGTTTCGCCGTTGAGCATGACGTTTTCCAGAATGTGCACAATCAGCGCCGCAAACTCATCGGGTTCACCCAGGCGCGGCGGAAAGGGCGTTTGCTTGCCGAGGGAGTCTTGGGCCTCCTGCGGCAGGCCCTTCATCATGGGCGTGGCGAATAGGCCCGGCGCCACCGTCATGACCCGGATCCCGCTGGATGCCAGCTCGCGCGCCATCGGTAGCGTCATGGCGACGATGCCGCCTTTTGAGGCGGAATAGGCGATCTGCCCGATCTGCCCGTCAAAGGCGGCCACCGAGGCGGTCATGACAATGACTCCCCGCTCGCCGTGCGCATTGGGAGCATTGGTCTGCATGGCGACTGCGGCTGCTTTGGCGACCAGTGCGGTGCCAAGCAGGTTGATCTCGATCATTTTTCGAAAGGAGCTTCCCGTCATGGGTCCCTGCCGGCCGACCAGGCGGCCTGGCGTGGCAATGCCTGCGCAATTGATGGCGGCACTGATGCTGCCCATGGCCGCCTTCGCGCGCCGCACGGCCTCGTCCACGGCCGCTTCATCGCTCACGTCGGCGCTGATGAAGGTCGCGCGCTCCCCCAAAGCCGCCGCCGCGGCAGTGCCTTGCGCCGCACTCAAGTCGACAATGGCGGCCTTGCCCCCACCGTGCACGATGCGGTTCGCCACCGCGAGCCCAAGACCTGAGGCCCCGCCGGTGACGAGGGCATTGACGTCCTTCAACTGCATGCGTGCATTCCTTCCAATGTGGCGAGCGGATGCGTAGCACCCGCCCAGGGGTCAGTGAAAATCTCCGCGACTTCGGCTTCGGTCACCTCGTCGATGTGTGGAGGGCGCCAAAGCGGGGCGTTGTCCTTGTCGATGATCATGGCGCGCACGCCCTCGATGAAGTCGCCTTGAATGAAGGATTGTTGCACCATGCCCAGTTCCATGCGCAAGCACTGCGCCAGGGTCAAGGATTTCCCACGCCTCAATTGTTCCAAAGTCACAGCCAGCATGGTGGGCGAGCGCGTGTTCATAAGATCTAAGGTCGTTTTTGCCCATTCCATGAATTGCGGCCGGCTTTCCGCCTCGAGCGAGCTCAGCAAGTCCGGAATGCTGGACGCCGCGAAATGCTCATCGATGGCTGGACTCAATTGCGCGAGCGGCGCCACGGGCAACTCGGGGCCGGCCAATTTTTGAACCAGGGCGGCAATGGCGGTGCCATCCTCGCTTCGAGCAGCCGGCCACACCAGGGCGTTGAGCTCAATGTCCAGCGCGTCAACGCCGGCGCGGGGCAGGTAGGCATCGGCGAGACCGGCATACAAGGCGTCAGCGGCCCGAATCTGCACGCCCGTCAGGGCGAGATAGGCTCCCAACGAGCCCGCTAGACGCGACAAAAAATAGCTGGCGCCCACATCCGGAAAGAAGCCGATCGCCACCTCCGGCATTGCCATGCGCGTGCGCTCCCCCACGATTCGCATGCGCGAGCCTTGCGCAATCCCCATCCCTCCGCCCATGACGATGCCGTCGATCAGCGCGATGTAAGGCTTGGGAAAAGAATGCATGAGGTAATCCAAGGGATATTCCGTCACAAAGAAATCCCGATGCAGACTGTCCGCCTTCTGATAGCTCTCATAGATGGCGCGGATGTCGCCGCCGGCGCAAAAAGCCTTTTCGCCGGCACCTCTAACGAGCACGGCGTTGATATTCGAATCGCCCGCAAGTTGCTCCAGCGCGGAGCGCAGATCCTTGATCATTCCCAAGGACAGCGCATTCAAGGCGGCTGGGCGGTCCAACGTAATGAACCCGATTCGATTGCGTACCTCGCAGAGGATCAAGCGTTCCGCCAATCAGGTTTGCGCTTCTCTAAGAAAGCCGCGACGCCCTCGCGCTGATTCTCCCCGTCGAACAAATCGACGAATCGCTCGCGTTCCATCGCCAGAGCCGCGGCGCGCGGAGTGCCCTGCCGGGCCTGATGGATCAGGGACTTGCTGTAAGTCACGGCGGTGGGGCTCAAAGTCGCCACGCGCTTGGCCAGCTCGAACGCGCGCCGTCGGGCCTCGCCCCGTGCCACCACTTCTTCGACCAAACCGATACGCAAAGCGGTTTCCGCATTCACGCGCTCATTGGTCAATATCATGCGTTTTGCCCAGCCTTCTCCCACGAGCCATGGCAAAGTTTGGGTGCCGCAGCCGCAAGGCAACAAACCTACGGACGCCTCGGGCAGCGCCATTTGCGTGTGCTCCTCGCAGATTCGCATGTCGCACGCCAGAGCGCATTCAAGACCGCCGCCCATGGCGTAGCCGTTGATCGCGGCAATGAATACGGGGCGCGAATCCTGCAAAGCCTCGAATGCCGCACCGAACGCTTTGGCCATCAAGCGGGCGTGCTCCTTGTCGCCGTCGGCAAACTCTTTCAAATCCGCGCCGGCGCTGAAGAACTTCTCGCCGTGACCGGTGATCACCGCGGCGCGTATTTGTAGATTGCCATTCAAATCGTCGATGAGCTCGCGCAGCTGTTGCAGTCCTGCCGCGGTAAAGGTATTGGCAGAAGGATTGTTCAACGTCACCAACGCGACGGATCCGTCGATTGAACACTCAATCATGGGACTCTCCGATTAAATCTTGTGTCTGTACAAGTTGATGATGGCGGAGAAGTCCTGGCCGCCCGCGCCTTGCGCACTGAACATCTGATAGAGCTGCTGCGCAAGGGCTCCCAACACGACGGGTTGCTTCGATAGTTTTGCCGCATCCACGGCAAGTCCAAGGTCTTTGAGCATCAAGTCCGCACCGAAACCGCCGGTATAGCCGCGAGCAGCGGGCACGTTGTCCATGACGCCGGGATACGGGTTGTAGGTATCGGAGCTCCAGCAGCGCCCGCTCGAGGTATTGATGATGCCCGCCAACACCTTGGCATCGATACCGAGTGCGCTCCCCAGATTCATCGCCTCCGATACCCCGATCATGGTGATGCCGAGCAAAAGGTTGTTGCAGATTTTGGCGACTTGGCCCGTGCCGCTCTCGCCGCAATGCACGATGTTCTTGCCCATCTGGCGAAGCACCGGTGCTATCTGCTCGAACACCTCCCCGCTGCCGCCTACCATGAACGTCAATGTACCGGCTTCGGCACCTCCGGTCCCCCCCGACACGGGCGCGTCGGCCATTTGGTTGCCGTTTTGTGCGGCCAGCGTCGCCACTTCACGCGCGGTATGCGGATCGATGGTGCTCGAGTCGATGAGCGTCACGCCGCGCGCCACGCCCGACAACACGCCGTCTTTGTCCGAGTATACGGACTTCACGTGCGGCGAGGACGGCAGCATGGTGATGACCAATTCGGCGTCGCTCGCGGCGCGAGCCGGCGAAGTCGCGGCGCCGGCTCCGGCCGATTTCAGTGCATCGACATTGCGTTGGACGACATCGTAAACAACGAGCGAATGCCCGGCTTTGAGCAGGTTGCGCGCCATCGGCGCGCCCATGTGACCTAAGCCGACGAAGCCGATTTTCATTTCAGACTGATCGTCGTATTCACCCCGCCCGATATGGTGTTGTCATCGAACCAGCGCGAAGTGATGGTTTTGGTCTGGGTGTAAAACTGAATGACCTGCTTGCCATAGGGACCTAAGTCGCCGAGTTTCGAGCCGCGCGAACCGGTGAAGCTGAAGAAGGGTACCGGCACCGGGATGGGCACGTTGATACCCACCTGGCCCACATCAATTTCACTTTGGAACTTTCGCGCCGCCGCACCGCTTTGCGTAAACAGCCCCGTGCCATTGCCAAATGGATTCTTGTTGATCAGCTCGATCGCCTCGTCCAAGCTCTGCACGCCCACGATGACCATGACGGGGCCGAAGATCTCCGTGGTGTAGATTTTCATGGTGGGCGTGACGCCGGAAAATATCGTCGGTCCGATGAAATTTCCGTTCTCGAAGCCGTTCACCTTGACGCCGCGGCCATCGAGCTCAAGCTTGGCCCCTTCCTTGATGCCATCCTCGAGCAAGCCCAGAATTCGCTGCTTGGCGGCGCGCGATATCACAGGCCCCACGTCGGTGCCTTTCTCGCTGCCGGCATTCACTTTGAGCGTTTTGGCCTTGGCAACGATCTCCGGTATCCATCGTTGCGCCTCACCGACTAGGACCGTTACCGAGGTGGCCATGCAGCGCTGGCCGGCGGCGCCGAATGTGGCGCCAACCAAGGCATTCAAGGACTGTTCCTTATTCGCATCCGGCATGATGACGGCGTGGTTTTTGGCGCCCATCATGGCCTGGACTCGCTTGCCATGTTGCGTGCCCAAGTTATAGACGTGCGTGCCCACTGCGGTCGAGCCCACAAAGGAAATGGCAACGATGTCCGGGTGAGTGCAAATCGCGTCCACAGCGCGTTTGCCGCCATGAATAATATTGAGAACACCGCGAGGCACGCCGGCCTGAAGCGCCAGCTCTGCAAGCAACATTGGAGTCAGGGGATCTTGTTCCGAGGGCTTGAGCACGAACGTGTTGCCGCACACGATGGCCATCGGGAACATCCACAGCGGAATCATCGCCGGGAAGTTGAACGGCGTAATCCCGGCGCATACACCGATGGGTTGCCGGATGCTGTAGGTATCGACGCCGCCGGCCACGTTTTCGGCGAATTCACCCATCTGCAAGCTGCCGATGGAACAGGCGTGCTCGACCACTTCAAGTCCGCGGAAGACGTCTCCCTCGGCATCGGCCACAGTCTTGCCTTGTTCTGCGCTCAACGTCTGAGCGATCCGGCTCATGTGCTCTCGAATCAGCGCCTGCAATTTCAACATGATTCGAGCGCGCGCCGCCAGCGGCGCGTGCTTCCAGGTCTTGTAGGCCTCTTTAGCGGCGGCCACGGCCGCGTCAATTTCGGCATCGGTGGCGAAGGGCACGTGCGCCAGTACTTCTTGCGTCGCCGGGTTGATGACGTCATGCCACTCCGTCGTCTGGGACTCGACGAAGCTGCCGTTGATCAGAAGCTTGACGGTGTCGGCGGCTTGACTCTTCGGTGCGGGATTGGGTGTCATATCGGAGCCTCGTTTAAGGTTGCGGGCGTTCGAGCAATTCTCGGGCTATCACCAGCCGTTGGATCTCGTTCGTGCCCTCATAAATCTGTGTGATGCGCGCATCGCGGTAATATCGCTCGACATCGTAGTCTGCTAGATAGCCGTAACCGCCGTGAATCTGAATGGCGTGGGAGCAGACCCGTTCGGCCATCTCCGAGGCGTACAGTTTAGCCTGGCACGCCTCCGAAAGGCAGGCCTCGCCGGCGCTGCGCAGACGGGCAGCATGGTGCGTCAAAGCCCTGGCCGCATTAATGGAGACGTGCATATCGGCCAACATGTTGCTGATGCTGCCGAATTTTGCGATGGGTTGGCCGAATTGCCGGCGTGTTTGCGCGTAGGCGAGCGCCGCCTCGAACGCCGTACGCGCGATGCCGATGGCTTGCGCCGCGATACCGATGCGGCCCCCCTCCAAATTAGACAAAGCGATCGATAATCCCTTGCCTCGAGGTCCGAGTAGCGCATCGGCGCCGACCCTGCAGTTATCGAAAGTGATGGCGCACGTGTCGGACGCACGGATGCCGAGCTTGTGTTCCGGACGCCCGACCACAAATCCAGGCGAGTCGGTGGGAATGATAAAGGCGGAAATTCCTTTTTTACCCAGCTCCGGGTCGGTGACCGCAAACACGATCGCGATTTTCGCCCGCTTGCCGTTGGTAATGAACTGCTTGGTGCCGTTCAACACCCAGGTGTCGCCCTCCAGGGTCGCGCGTGTCTTCAAGTTATGCGCTTCCGAACCTGCCTGGGGTTCCGTCAGGCAAAAGCATCCAATCCAAATCCCGCGCGCCATCTCGCTGAGATAGCGCTGTTTCTGCGCCGTGTCCCCGTATTTGAGTATCGGGCCGCAACCCACGGAGCTATGCACGCTGACCAGCGTCGCCGTGGAGGCATCCCCCGCGGCGATTTCCTCAATCGCCAGTGCGTAAGCGATGTAGTCGGTATATGAACCTCCCCACTCATCGGGCACCATCATGCCTAAAAGTCCCAGCTCGCCCAGTTTGGCGACCGCAGAATCGGCAATCCAGCCGTCCTTTTCCCATTCGGATGCATGCGGCTTCAATTCTTGGACCGCAAAATCACGCGCGGTATCGCGGATCATGCGTTGCTCTTCGGTGTACAGATCCATGGGGTGCTCGATCGCGGCCGCGAGGGGTCGTATCGCGTAAACTATAAGACGGGTTTGCCTAGGCGGCGTGCCCAAACCGTTCAAAATGCGTGAGCGAAAATGCAACAGTTGCCCAAGACCTTGAGCCGGTCTGCCACGGCCGAAGTGGCGAGGTCCGAACCGGGGACGGTTGCTATTTGCTTCGTTGCAGCAGCGCTAGAGAGCGTGCGCGCGCGACGGCTGGATGCGGAAGCCTTGCTCAAACAAGTCGGACTTTCCCCAGCGCTGCTGCAATCCTCGCAGGCTCGAGTGTCCGCCAAGCACTATGGCGCTTTGTGGCGCTTGGTCGCCGCTACCCTGGACGATGAGTTTTTCGGACAGGATTCGCGGCGCATGAAGTCCGGCAGCTTCGCAATGATGTGCCACTCGCTCATTGGCTGCAAAACACTGAGGCAGGCTATCGAGCGCAGCTTGCGTTTTTATGCGTTGATTCTGGACGATATTATCTGCCGACTGCAGGTTGACGGCCCCGAGGCGAGTATTTCGCTGCACGGCCGCGGCCCCTCGCCGGTTCGGGTGTTCGCGCACGAGGTACTGCTCATGTTGGTGCATGGAGTAGCCTGCTGGCTGGTCGGGCGCAGGATTCCGATCAAGCGCGCGCAGTTTAGCTACGATGAGCCGGGGCACAGCAGCGAATATCGGCTCATGTATAGCACCAATATCAGCTTTCAGGCGCCGCACACGGCCATCATTTTCGAGGCTGCGTATCTTAAGCTCCCTATCGTCCAGAATGAGCGGACGATCAAAGAGTTCCTGCGCGGCGCCCCCGAAAATATTTTGGTCAAATACAAGAATGGCCGCAGCCTGGCTGCGCGCATCCGCCGGCGCTTGCGTCTCTCGCTGCCCGGAAAATTGCCGGAGTTCGAAGTTTTGGCGGCGGAGTTGAACATGACGACGGCCACGCTGCGGCGACGGCTACATGAAGAAGGCACGTTCTATCAATCCATCAAGGACCAGCTGCGCCGGGACCTCGCCATTGGCTACCTTAGCCACTCGAAGCGCAGCGCCATGGACATTGGGCTGGAGCTTGGCTTCTCCGAGCGCAGCGCCTTTCATCGGGCATTCAAGAAGTGGACCGGCGCATCGCCGGGCGAATTTCGCCGCCGCTTGCGCCCGTAAGCTTGCACGCGGGTGTCCCACGTGTTGCAATTTCGCGCAGTAGTTTTGAGCGGTTTGGTCAGCGGGTCGAGCCGGCCTTGCCTTTATAGTTTGCGTCTGAACCCTAGGATCAACAGTGGGCAGCATCCGCATCGATTTTTCCGGCAAGGTAATCGCCGTCACGGGCGCTTTTGGCGCATTGGGCAGCGCGGTCTGCGCGATGCTGGCTGATCTTGGTGCGCAGGTGGCGCGGCTCAATCATGCCCCTGTTCCTTCGGGGTCGGGCCCTTTATCGTACGGTGGGATCGACTTGGCAGATGATGCAGCCGCGGCTTCCGCTATAGCACAGATTGTTCTTGAGACTGGCCGGCTGGACGCGCTGATTAATATCGCCGGCGGATTTCATTTCGAGAACCTCGAGCAAGGGACACTAGAGACCTGGGATTCGATGTACCGCGCGAACTTGCGTAGCGCAGTCGCGTGCTGCAAAGCCGCGCTTCCGCATCTGGTTAACTCGGGCAATGGCCGAATTATCAATATCGGCGCGCTGGGGGCCGTCAAGGCGGGCGCCGGCATGGGCGCCTACGCCGCCTCAAAGGCAGGCGTTGCGAAACTAACGGAGGCACTCGCTGATGAGCTCAAAGATCGGGGCGTTACCGTGAACGCGTTGCTACCGAGTACGATCGACACGCAGCGCAATCGCTTGGACATGCCGAAGGCGGATTTCAACCGATGGGTTGCCCCCGCAGCCATCGGCGAAGTAGTGGCCTTCCTGATCTCTGATTCTTCCAGCGCGGTGACAGGCGCGTTGATTCCCGTCGCGGGGCACACGTGAGCCCCTCCGATCGACTCTCGGCCGGAGCGCGCCTCCGCGCGGCGGTTTCCGCGGAGAATCCGCTGCAAATGGTGGGCGCCATCAATGCGTACACCGCGCGAATGGCCGCCGCCTGCGGCTTCAAGGCCATTTACCTCGCGGGCAGCGGCGTGGCCGCCAATTCCTTGGGGATACCGGATTTGGGCATCAGCACCATGGACGATGTGCTGATCGATATCCGGCGCATCACCGATGCGTGCCCGTTGCCGATGTTGGTCGACGCGGACACGGGGTGGGGCGGGGCATTCAATATCGCGCGCACGGTAAGGTCTTTCACGAAATTCGGCGCAGGCGGGCTACATATCGAGGACCAAGTGCAATCCAAGCGATGCGGTCACCGACCGGGTAAGGAAATTGTGTCCAAGCAGGAAATGGTGGACCGGGTCAAAGCGGCTGTGGACGCTAGAACGGATGAAAAATTCGTGATCATGGCGCGCACCGATGCGCTCGCCGTGGAGGGCCTCGACAAGGCGCTCGAGCGTGCGGCCGCCTGCGTCGAAGCCGGCGCCGACATGATTTTTCCGGAAGCCATCACGGAACTGGCGATGTACCGGCGATTCAAGGACGCCGTGAAAGTCCCCATACTGGCCAATATCACCGAGTTTGGTCAAACGCCCCTGTACACACGAGATGAACTCAAGACTGTGGGCGTGGACATTGTTTTGCATTGCTGCTCTGCCTATCGGGCCATGAATGCCGCCGCCCTCAATACTTATCAGGCCATCCGCCGCGATGGGACGCAGAAGAACGTGCTGGCGACGATGCAAACCCGCGCTGATTTATACAAGTACCTCGATTATTACGCCTATGAAGCGAAGCTCGATGAGCTATTCGCCGAAGGAAAGGAAAAGCCATGAGCAGTTCCGACTCGCAAGCGCCAGGCGCGTTTAAAGCAAAAAAATCTGTTGCCTTGTCGGGCGTCACGGCGGGCAACACGGCTTTGTGCACCGTTGGTAGAACGGGGAATGACCTGCACTATCGCGGCTACGATATTCTGGATATCGCCACGCAGTGCGAGTTCGAGGAAATAGCCCACTTGCTGGTGCACGAAACGCTGCCCAACAAAGCGCAGCTAGTGGCCTATAAAACCAAACTCAAGGCGCTGCGCGTGCTGCCGCCTGCCGTTATCACCGTGCTGGAACAGCTTCCCGCGACCAGCCATCCCATGGACGTGCTGCGGACGGGCGTGTCGGCGCTTGGCTGCTGGGTGCCTGAGGCGAATGATCACCACAACGGGGGCGCACGCGATATCGCGGATCGATTGCTGGCCTGTTTAGGTTCCATGCTCTGCTATTGGTACCACTATGCCAAGGAGGGTCGTCGCATCGAGGTGCAGACCGACGATGATTCCATCGGCGCTCATTTCTTACACTTGTTGCACGGTCGCAAGCCCTCGGCCAGCTGGGTGCGCGCCATGCATACCTCTTTGAACTTGTATGCCGAGCATGAGTTCAACGCGTCCACTTTTACGGCCAGGGTCATCGCGGGCACGGGTTCGGATCTATACTCCTGCATCACGGGCGCCATCGGCGCTCTGCGGGGACCGAAGCACGGCGGCGCCAACGAAGTCGCATTCGAAATTCAGAACCGTTATGACACCCCGGACGCAGCCGAAGCCGATATTCGCAAGCGCGTAGCGGGCAAAGAGGTAATTATCGGCTTTGGCCATCCGGTGTATACGGTCTCGGATCCGCGCAATCAGATCATCAAGGAAGTGTCCCGAAGTCTGGCGCGCGAGGCGAACGACACCCTCGGATTCGAGGTGGCGGCGAGAATCGAATCGGTGATGTGGGACATTAAGAAGATGTTTCCGAACCTGGACTGGTTCTCAGCGGTGTCGTATCACTTGATGGGCGTACCGACCCCGATGTTCACGCCGCTGTTCGTCATCAGCCGCACGTCGGGCTGGGCGGCTCACGTCATTGAGCAGCGTGAGGATGGGAAAATTATTCGACCGAGCGCCAATTACATTGGACCGGAAAACTTAACGTTTGTGCCACTGGCGGAGCGGCCTTAACCTCATGTCCCAAGATATCAAGTCCGCCGAAAGACCGGCTCCCGATCAAGTATTGGCTGACATCGCGGATTACGCACTTAACTTTCAGATAACGAGCCCGCTGGCCTATGAGACAGCCGCGTATTGCTTGATGGACACGCTGGCGTGCGGTTTTCAGGCGCTGAAATATCCCGCGTGCACGAAGTTGATGGGGCCGGTGGTTCCCGGAGCGATCTTAAGCGGGGGAGCGCGGGTTCCCGGTACTGCCTACGAGCTTGATCCCATTGCCGCCGCCTTCAACATCGGCGCGATGATCCGCTGGCTGGACTTTAACGATACCTGGCTGGCGGCCGAGTGGGGCCACCCCTCCGACAATTTGGGGGGCATTCTGGCGGTTGCGGATTATCTTTCGCGCTCGGGAAAGCGACTGTCAGTGCGCGACGTGCTGCTCGGCATGATCAAAGCGCATGAGATACAAGGTGTCCTCGCTTTGGAGAACAGCTTCAACCGCGTTGGCTTGGATCACGTGCTACTGGTTCGCGTGGCTTCGACCGCCGTCGTCACGGCCATGCTCGGCGGCACGCGGGAGCAGATTATCAATGCGGTGTCCAATGCCTGGGTCGACGGCGGCGCACTGCGAACTTACCGTCATGCGCCCAATACGGGCTCGCGCAAGAGCTGGGCGGCCGGGGACGCCACCAGCCGCGCCGTGCGCCATGCGCTGTTCGCGCTCAAAGATGAGATGGGCTATCCCTCGGCGCTTACCGCCAAAACCTGGGGCTTCCAAGACGTACTGTTCAAAGGCAAGCCTGTGATATTGCCGCAGCCGCTCGGCAGCTATGTGATGGAGAATGTGCTTTTCAAGATTTCGTTTCCCGCGGAATTTCATGCACAGACGGCCGTTGAAGCGGCCATGACGCTGCATCCGCAGATCGCCGCGAAGCTGGGCCAGGTCGATCGAGTCGTTATCGAAACCCAAGAACCCGGCGTGCGCATCATCGACAAAACCGGACCATTGGCAAACCCGGCCGATCGTGATCATTGCATCCAATACATGGTCGCAATTCCGTTGCTGTTCGGCAGGTTGGAGGCGTCCGACTACGAAAATAACATCGCGAGCGATCCGCGGGTCGACGCGCTTCGAGCAAAGATGCAGGTGAAGGAAAATCCGGTCTTCACTCGAGACTATTACGATGCCGACAAACGCTACATCGGCAATGCCGTACAAGTGTTCTTCACGGACGGCACGTCAAGCCCGAGAGTTGCGGTGGACTTTCCCATCGGACACCGTAGGCGGCGCGCCGAAGGCATGCCGGTGTTGGTCAAAAAGTTCGAGTCCAGCGTCGCCGCGCACTTTCCGGCGAAGCAAACCGAATCAATCAAGGCCATGTTCAGCGATCAACGCACGCTCGGCGCAATGGCGGTCAGCGACTTTGTCGCAAAACTAGTGACCGCTTCTTAATAAAAATAACCGCTCGCAGTGCCGCATTATGACTCATTGGACTTGGCCGGACGTCGGCAAGTCTGGATAGTGGTGCGGATGACGAAAGATGCAGCTCGATAAGAAGAACGCACTTGAGAAGAACAAGCTTGACGGATGAGCGCCGCGTGAGATCGGATCGCCGGCGCCGATTGTGGTGGTCGGTGTTTTACGGCAGTTTTAACCCCCGCCGGCGGCGCCCGGCGCGCCGCTTGGACGATTCCCGATTTCACCCCGTTGATTGGTATTCACCGCATTTGCTTGCCGTCTCAATAGGTATTTTGCTGTTGAGCGCCTCGGACGCATTCCTCACGGCGGTGTTGCTGCTTCACGGCGCGGATGAGGTCAATCCCATCATGGCGGTGTTGGTTTACCGCAGCGTGGCCGCCTTCGCCGCCCTGAAAATGGCCATGACGGGTGCCAGTATCGTCGTGATGGTGGTCCTCAGCCGCTATCGCTTTATGCGCCTGATCCGGGTCGAACTGGTGCTGTACGCGGTGTTGGCCGCTTATGCCTGGCTCATCGGCTACGAGATTTGGATGCTCAAGACTTCAGGCGAGCTGACGCTCTTGTAAATCGCTCGAGCGCCGTCACATTCCATATTGTGCCACGTTCGGCTAAACTAACTGCCTTCGCCTGGCGCATTTTTCCTTCTCATCATATTGATGTAATTGAGGTTTTTAGCCCCCTTCGCTCATGAGCCAATCACTTGCCGATCAATTAGCGAGCACGGCCGTTTCCTTCGGGAACACCGCTTTCATTGAAGATCTCTACGAACAGTTTTTGCGAGATCCGACCAGTGTGGATCCTCCCTGGCGCGAGTACTTCGGGAACTTGCGCGGCACCGGTGGTGAGGTTGCGCATGGGCCGATTCGAGAGCGGCTTTTGGCGCGCCTGCAGCAACCGGCCGCCCCTGCGGCGGCGGCTGGCAATCAATCCGACGGTGCGAGCGCTAAACAGGGCGCGGTTTCCCGGCTCATCCAGGTTTACGCGAATCGCGGACATTTGATCGCGAAGCTCGACCCCTTAGGGCTGCAAGAGCGCGCGAAGCCCTATGTGCTGGATCTGGAATATTTTGGTTTGTCCGAGGCCGATCTCGATACCGAGTTCTTCACGGGAAGCCGCAACAGTGCCATTCCAGAACGCACCACGCTCAAGAATATTCTCGCCGACCTCAAGTACATTTATACCGACACCATCGGCGCAGAGTTTGCGCATGTATCGGACACCGACGAGCGCTTGTGGCTCCAGGACGCCTTTCAAGTTGCCCGCCTGCAGCGCCGTTTCAGCGTCGAAGAAAAGAAAAACATATTGTGGCAGCTGACGGCGGCGGAAGGCTTGGAGCGCTATCTGCACACCAAGTATGTGGGGCAGAAACGTTTTTCATTGGAAGGCGGCGACAGCCTGATTCCATTGCTCGACCATTTGGTGCAGGAGGGCGGCAAAAGCGGAGTCGAGGAGACGATAATCGGCATGGCACATCGCGGCCGGCTGAATGTATTGGTGAATTTGCTGGGCAAGTCGCCTAAAGACCTGTTCAGCGAATTCGAGGGTCAATATGACCTCGCCAAACTGCGCGGTTCGGGCGACGTCAAATATCACAAGGGCTTCTCCGCCGACTTGAAAACCGGCTTCGGTAACGTGCACGTAGCCTTGGCGTTTAACCCATCGCATTTGGAAGTGGTGAATGCCGTCGTCGAAGGGTCCGCGCGCGCCCGCCAAGAGCGGCGCGGAGATGCTTTGGGCGACAAGGTGTTGCCGGTGCAAATCCATGGCGATGCTGCTTTTGCCGGGCAGGGCGTGATCATGGAGACGCTGCAGCTTTCGCAGGCGCGCGGTTTTTATACCGGTGGCACCGTGCACATCATCATCAACAACCAGGTGGGCTTCACCACCAGCGATCCGCGCGATGCGCGTTCAACGCTGTATTGCTCCGATGTCGCGAAGATGGTCGAGGCACCGATTTTTCACGTCAACGCCGATGATCCGGAAGCGGTTTGTTTCGTTACGCGCTTCGCGCTCGAATATCGCATGAAATTCCACAAGGATGTGGTCATAGATCTCGTGTGCTACCGACGGCATGGGCACAATGAAGCGGACGAACCGGCCGCCACCCAGCCGCTCATGTATCAAGTCATCCGCAAGAAGCCGACCGTGCGGCAGCTCTATGCCGACAAGCTCAATGTCGAGAAAGTGATGAGTTCGGCGGAGGCCGCCGCCATGATGGAGCAGTATCGCACCGGTTTGGATGAGGGCAAACCACAGGCGCGGGCGGCACTCGGGCTCATCGGCAACCGTTACACCGTAGATTGGAGCGAATACTTGGGCGCCGATTGGGAGGCGGTCAAGACGGGCGTCGATATGAGCCGCCTGCGCGTCTTGGGAAAAGCCATTACGACTTACCCGACGGATTGGAATTTGCATCCTCGCGTGCTCGCGATCATGCAGTCGCGCGAGAAGATGATTAATGGCGATCTGGCATTGGATTGGGGCTGTGCCGAGAATCTGGCGTACGCCAGCCTCGTTCAGGAGGGCTACCCGATTCGACTCACGGGGCAGGATAGCGGCCGCGGTACCTTTTTCCATCGACACGCGGTTCTGCATGACCAAACCACCGGGCGCACCTACGTTCCGCTGCAGCATTTAGCTACCAACCAGCCGACGTTTACGGTCACGGATTCCGTGCTGTCAGAAGAAGCCGTCATGGGATTTGAGTACGGTTTCTCAACCACGGAACCGCACTGCCTGACGATCTGGGAAGGGCAATTCGGCGATTTTTGCAACGGTGCGCAAGTCATCATCGATCAATTTATCAGCTCGGGCGAGGCCAAATGGGGCCGGGTCTCGGGCATTACGCTGTTTCTGCCGCACGGCTATGAAGGCCAGGGGCCTGAGCATTCGTCGGCGCGGCTGGAGCGCTTCTTGCAGTTGTGCGCCGAATTCAACATGCAGGTGTGCGTCCCATCCACCCCCGCGCAAATGTTCCATGTGCTGCGCAGGCAGATGCTGCGGCCGTTGCGCAAGCCACTCATCATCATGACGCCGAAAAGCTTACTGCGGCATCCCTTGTCGGTGTCGAGGCTCGAGGAGCTGTCGGGGAGCGGATTCCAGACCGTCATTGATGAAATCGACGACATCAAGCCCTCCGCGGTGACGCGCGTTGTATTCTGCAGCGGCAAAGTCTATTTCGACCTGCTCAAATCGCGGCGCGAAGAGAAGACCGAATCGGTGGCGATTGTTCGAATCGAGCAGCTCTATCCGTTTCCGTCAGAGGAATACGAGGCTGTGCTGCGCAAATACTCGAATGCAAAGGAAATCATCTGGTGCCAGGAAGAGCCGCAGAATCAGGGTAGCTGGTATCAGATTCGCCACCGCTTGCAATCGAAGCTCGATGCGAAGCACGAGCTTCTTTACGCCGGGCGCGCCGGCGCCGCCGCACCTGCGACCGGCATTGCGGCCCTGCATGAACAGCAGCAGAGGAATCTGGTCACGGCGGCCCTCAAAGGGATACCGCCGGAAGAAACTTCCCGACAGCCGATTCGCATTCCGGCCGCCGCCGCTCAATCTAGGACTGGATCATGACTACCGAAGTTCGTGTGCCGCAGCTACCGGAGTCGGTGGCTGACGCGACGCTTGTCGCCTGGCACAAAAAGCCCGGCGACAGCGTTGCTCGAGATGAGAATCTCGTCGACCTCGAAACCGACAAGGTAGTGCTCGAGGTGCCTGCTCCGGTGGCCGGTGTGGTCAAAGAGATTCTCCTCGCCGACGGCACCACGGTAACCAGCGGCCAACTCCTGGCCGTCATCGACGAAGGGGCAGCAGCGGCGGTCATCCCCGGTGCTAGTGCGCCCGCAATCCTGGCGGGATCGAGTGGCGCAACAGCGGCGGCGGACAGCGTGGCGAAGGACACTGCATCCGGCGGCAAGCTAAGTCCCGCGGCAAAGCGCGTGGCCGAAGAAAATAAGGTCGACCCACGGACGGTCGCCGGCTCGGGCCGCGATGGCCGTGTATCGAAGTCCGATGTTGTGAACTATCTGTCGAGCAAGGACGGGGCGGCCTCGGCCGCCGCTCCCAAGCCGCCGGCGCAGTTCGTGCCCACCCCCAGTGCACGCGGTGCGCGGGCGGAACAGCGTGTGCCCATGACCCGGCTGCGCGCGCGCATTGCAGAACGCATGGTGCAGGCGCAAGCCACTCAGGCACTGCTGACCTCGTTCAACGAGGTCGACCTGAAAGCCGTCAACGAATTGCGGGCTCGCTACAAAGACCCATTCGAAAAGCAATATGGCGTGAAGTTGGGTTTCATGTCTTTTTTTGCCAAGGCCTGCGTCGAAGCGTTGAAGAAATTTCCGTCGGTCAATGCCTCGGTCGACGGCAACGACATTGTGTATCACGAGTATTTCGACATCGGCGTCGCCGTCTCGACTGATCGGGGGCTCATCGTGCCCGTCCTGCGCGATGCGGATCAACTGAATTTTGCGGACATCGAGAAATCCATCGCCAATTTCGCATCCCGCGCGCGCGCCGGCACCATCACGATCGAAGAGCTGACCGGCGGCACATTCACCATCACCAACGGCGGTGTCTTCGGGTCGCTCCTGTCCACGCCCATCGTCAATTCGCCGCAAAGCGCGATATTGGGGATGCACAAGATCCAGGACCGGCCCGTGGTCATAGACGGCGCAGTGGTGGTGCGACCGATGATGTACATCGCCTTGACCTATGACCATCGAATCATCGACGGGCGCGAAGCGGTGCAGTTCCTCGTGACCGTCAAGCAGTGTCTTGAGGATCCCGCGCGCATGGTGCTGCACGTATGAGCGAGGCGTTTGACGTGATTGTCATTGGCGGCGGACCTGCGGGTTATCCAGCGGCGATTCGCGCGGCTCAGAACAAGCTGAAAGTTGCATGCGTCGATGAGTGGCAGAACACCGACGGCAGCTATGCTTTTGGCGGAACCTGCCTGAATGCGGGCTGCATACCATCCAAAGCTTTGCTGGAATCTTCTGAGTTGTTTCAGCGTGCGAAAGACGAGTTTGCCATCCACGGCATTAACGTGGGCGGTCTTACCCTAGATCTTCAGGCCATGCAGAAACGCCGTGCCTCAGTGGTCAAGACCATGACCAACGGCATCAATACCTTGTTCAAGGTCAACGGGGTCGTTGGGATCCAAGGCCACGGACGCTTGCTGACCGGAAATAAAGTACTGGTGAAGGGCGCGGACGGCACTGAAAAAACGCTCCAGGCCAAGCACGTGGTGCTCGCCTCCGGTTCCACGCCCGTCCGCTTAGCGTCGGTGCCGCATGACGGCAAATATATTGTGGATTCGTGGAATGCCTTGGAGTTCGACGCCGTGCCGGACCGCTTGGGAGTCATCGGCGCGGGCGTCATTGGTCTTGAACTCGGCAGCGTCTGGCGCAGGCTGGGAAGCAATGTCGTCGTGCTCGAAGCTCTCGAACAATTCCTGCCCATGGTGGATCAGACCATCGCCAAAGAGGCGATGCGGCATTTCAAGAAGCAGGGTTTAGACGTCAAGTTGGGCGCGAAAGTGTCGAGCGCCTCGGTATCTGGCAACGCCGTCGACGTCGTCTTTACCGACGCGCAAGGCGAGCATTCGTTGCAAGTGGATAAGCTGGTCGTTGCCGTCGGACGCAGACCGTTTACCCGCGATCTGCTGGCGGAAGGTACCGGTGTTCAACTGGATGAGCGCGGCTTCATCAAAGTCGATGAGCACTGCCGCACTGACGCACCTGACGTGTGGGCCGTGGGCGATGTCGTGCGCGGTCCTATGCTGGCGCACAAGGGCAAGGAAGAGGGCGTCATGGTTGCCGGCCTTATCGCCGGACACTACGGTGAAGTGAATTACAAAGTGATTCCCTCTGTCATCTATACGGCGCCTGAAATCGCGTGGGTGGGTCAAACGGAAGAACAAGTCAAGGCCGGCGGGCGCCCATACAAGGTCGGTGCATTCCCGTTTGCCGCCAGCGGCCGAGCGAGGGCCATGGAGCAAGCGGCCGGAATGGCAAAAATCGTGTCCGCCAAAGACGACGATGAAGTACTCGGCGTGCACGTGATCGGGCCCATGGCCGGCGAGTTGATCAGCGAGGCCGTGCTCGCCATGGAATATTCCGCGAGTACCGAAGACATTCAGCGCACCATTCATGCGCACCCGACGTTGTCCGAAGCGATTCACGAGGCTGCCTTGGCCGTGGATAAAAAAGCAATCGATGGATTGAATCGCTAATGTAAGTTGTTTTCGCCCCACATCCGCAGGCCTTATGTTGGCCTGAGCAAATTCTAATTTGACGATATATGAATCGCGCGCCGCCGCGTGACGCAGTTCACGACCCGCTTGCTGCCCTCAGCTTACCTTCCAAGCACTTTCAATCCTCGTCGCCGGTCCGCGACGATTGATCCGCACGACACTGGGCACAAGGTGGGGAAAAATGCTATTGGGCCATCGTTTGCTGCTTCTGGGAGTCTTAGCGCTGCCACTATTAAATGCCTGCGGCTCCAGCTCGTTTGGCAGCGAAAGCGGCACCGTGACACCCGTGTCCATGGGCGGCGGCACGCCGACTCCGCCGGTCACACCCCCAAAAGTAGGTCCTTTCGGGCCGGTCGCTCCAGGCAACGACAACAAAGTAACCGCAACGGCCTCGGTCGATTCGCTTAACGTAGCACTCGGTTCGAGCCAAAACGTGGTCGTGACTTTTACCTCGAATGACGGCATGCCCATCACGGCATTCTCGGCGTACGACAGTACCGGCACGCTGCCCACGGGTTGGAGCGCGCCAAGCCTGACGTGTGCGACGGTGGCGCCCGGCAGCGGTTGTGTTCTCATTCTCACTTACACGCCAGTGGCCGTCGAAAACAACGCGCTTACTCTCTACTGCGTCTATGTCGACAACGCGGGATTGCCGAGGACCCCGGGACCCTGCATGACTTTCACCTATGCAGCCACCGCGACCAACAATGTCGTCGCTTCGTTGTCGCCCATCGGTGAAATCGATGCCAAGCTAGGCGGCAAACAACCCGTTACCGTGAATTTCACGACGGACAACGGCACCCCCGCGACGGCCTTCAGCTTGACGACGGGGGCATTGCCCGCCGGCTGGAGCGGCACCGCGGCCGGCTTATCTTGTCCCGTGGTCAGCACGGGAAACGGCTGTCAGTTGCCGCTGCTCTTTTCGCCTACGGCCGCGGCCAACGGATCGCTCAGTTTCAACTACACCTATGTCGATGGCTCCGGCACGGCGAGGACTGGGGCGCTCAATGTGCCATATGCGACGACGACGAACGAGGTGGTCATCGCCAGTTTTTCTCCGAGCGGCGAGGTCACTGCGGTTGAGAAGGGCGGCCAACAAAGTGTGGCGGTCACCTTCACCACGATTGATGGCCAAAGCGCGTCGGCTTTAAGCTTGGCCACGGATCTGAGCAAGTTGCCCGTCGGCTGGAGCAGTTCATCCAAGGCGTTCAGCTGCAACAGCGTCAGCACGGGCAATGGCTGCCAGCTGCAGCTTGCGTATGCGCCGATGGCGCTTACCGCCGGCACGCTCACGTTGCGCTATTCGTACACCGATGCGAGCGGCACGCCTAATTTCGGCGTATTGGAAATTCCGTACGCGGCGACCACCAATAACAACGCGGTAGGCATCGCATCTCCTTCAGGACAGATCACTGCCATGCTGGGATCGCCGGGCCAATCGATCGCGGTGACCTTCACGACCGACGATAGTCGCTTCGCGACGGCCCTCAAGCTGACGAGCAGCCTCACCTCGCTCCCCGCGGGCTGGAGCAGCAGCGCGAACGCGTTTACCTGCGGCGCTTTCAGCACCGGCACCTCCTGCCAGCTGATGCTGACCTACGCGCCGACCGGCGTGGATAACGGCACATTGACCTTGAGCTACGCGTACGTGAATAACGCAGGCGAACCTAAGACGGCAACCGTGGCCATTCCGTACCAGACGACGACCAACGACAATATAGTCGGCACCGCCAATCCGACGACAGTCGCGGCAGTGACAGGCACCACCAATCCGGTGACCGTCACCTTTACCACCGACGATGGCAACTTCGCCAGCGGCCTCGCTGCCGACCTCTCGATGCTTCCCCTAGGCTGGAGTGCGCCATCGAGCTCGTTCAACTGCGCCAGCGTCAGTGTGGGCACAGCCTGCCAACTTTCGCTGACCTACGCGCCGATGGCGGCTGCTGCCGGTACCTTGTCGTACGGGTTCACCTATTTGAACAGCGCGGGAACGACGAAATCAGGCACTGTTTCGATTCCCTACACTGCAGCGCCTTAAGTCCCCGCCACATACTCGGATGGGCTCTAGCCCCCGACGCCTACTTCTTGCGCCGGGCGCTGATGATGTTGGGCAATTGCGCAATGCGCGTCAGCACCTTGGACAGCTGCGGCAGGCCGGTGATCGAAATGTCGATGCGCATGCGCGCAATGTTCTCGCGCTTGTCGGTCACCGTGGTCATGCCTTGAATGCTGATTTTCGCATCCGCCAGTGCAGCGCTCACGTCACGCACCAATCCGCGGCGATCGAAAGCTTGCACCTCGACCTCCACCGGAAACTCGCCACGCCCCATTTCGCCCCAATCGACGGCCAGCACGCGCGCCGGGGTCTTGAGCTTGAGCCGTGCTAGGTTCGGGCAGTTTTGCGCGTGGATGCTGACGCCGCGGCCAACTGTGATATAGCCGACGATCGGTTCCGGAGGAACCGGCTTGCAGCAACGCGCATAGCTCGACAACAAGTCACCGAGCCCCTGCACTTCGACTTCGGGGAAGCGGGCGCCGGGTCGGGCCCGCTTAAGCTCTGGCTGCACTTCACGCGCATGCAGAAGCCGCTGAATGGCTCCCGCCACTTGCGCGCCGCTGACTTCGCCCAGGCCCAACGCTTGATGCAGCGACTCGGCGCTGTCCTGCTCCAGCTCGCGCAGCAATTCCGCCATGGGTGGGCTCTTGACGCCGAGGCGCTGCAGCTCGCGGTCCAGCATGGCGCGGCCCTCGGTCTTATTTTGCGCCTCGTTTTGCTTTCGAAACCACGCCCGTACCTTGTTGCGATGGCGGGGGCTCGCAAGAAATCCGGATTGTGCAGAAAGCCAATCACGGGACGGTTGCGGCGTCTGCGTGGTGATGATCTCAACCGTCTCGCTGTTCTTCAGCTTATGGTCGAGCGGCACCATGCGGCCATTGACTTTCGCGCCGCGGGTGCGATGCCCAAGATCGGTATGGACTTGGTACGCAAAGTCGAGCGGCGTGCCGCCTACCGGCACATCGACGATCTCACCCTTAGGGGAAATCACATAAACGCGATCTTGAAACAGATCGACTCGCACGCGATCAAGAAAATCCCGGCCGCCCTCGGTGCCCTCGCTTGGCGCAGCCAACAGCGAGCGCAGTTCGTTGATTTTTCGCTCGTAGGCCTGATTGCCGCGGCCCGTCTCCTTGTAGCGCCAATGCGCGGCCACGCCGCGCTCGGAGTCTGCGTGCATTTCAAGCGTGCGAATTTGGATCTCCACCGGTTCGCCGCCGGGGCCGATGACCGCCGTGTGAATCGAGCGGTACAGATTGTCCTTGGGCGTGGCGATGTAATCATCGAATTCGCCCGGTATGAATTTCCACAAGGAGTGAACCACCCCGAGCGCCGCATAGCATTCAGCTATCGTCGAGACCAGCACCCGGGCTGCTCGAATGTCCATGAGCTCCTCAAACGCCAAACGCTTCGACTGCATCTTGCGCCAGATGCTGAAGATATGTTTGGGACGCCCGTCGATCTGGGCCTCGATCCCGGCGCTGCGCATCTCGTCTTGCAGCAATGCTTTCAGCTCGTCGATATAGCGCTCGCGCTCGGCGCGGCGGGTTTTCAGCGCCGCGGCAATAAGCTTGTATTGCAGCGGTTCGAGATATCTAAATGCGAGGTCTTCCAGTTCCCATTTGACCTGCCATACCCCTAAGCGATTGGCGAGGGGCGCATACACTTCGCGAGTTTCGACCGCGAGCTTGCGCTGTTGCGTGGTGCCGAGGCGCTTCGCGATACGCATTTTTTGCAACTGCTCGGCGAGCCTCACCACGACTAGGCGCACATCGCCCACGACCGCGAGCAACATCTTGCGCAAGGCTTCCGCTTGGGCCGCCTCCAGCCCCCGTTCAGGAGTCCAATCGGCTGGCAGCCCGAAATGGCCCAGCTGACTCAAGGCGTGGGCCAGCCGGGTCGCTTCTTCACCGAAGCGTTTCACCGCACTTTCGCGCTCGAGGTAACCGCCGTCCAGAAGCGGTTGAATCATCGCCGCGACGACCACATCGTCATCGGCATCCAGCGCACGTACGATCTCGGCGACATCCAACGCGGCGCTGCGCAACTGATCGCCCTCGGGCGGCAGTACCATGGAGCGCAACATGTCCAGGCCGGCTAGCAATCGGGCGCTGGCATTCCGAGCGGTAGCGGTGGTTTCCATGAGAGCCGTACTGACGGGTGGGATAAGGGGCCTATTGCCGGTATCATACTAGGGCCATGCCAGCGCCTACGACGAATCAAATTGCGCGGACTTAAAGTAGCGACCATACGCGTGCTCGGGATCGATCCTGGATCGCAGCGTACCGGCTTCGGCGTTTTGGATGCCACGGGATCGCGCTTGACCTACGTCGCCAGCGGCGTCATTCGCACCGGCCAAGTGGAATTCGCGGCTCGACTTTGTGAAATCTTCCGTTGCATGCAGACCATCGTGGCGCAGTATCAGCCGCAGGAAATCGCCATCGAAAAAGTGTTCGTGAATCGCAATCCTGACAGCGCCCTTAAGCTGGGTCAGGCCCGCGGCGCTGCGATCTGCGGTACCGCGGACGCCAATGCGGTGGTTTTTGAGTATGCCACCCGCCAGATAAAGCAGGCCGTGGTCGGCACCGGAAACGCCGAAAAAGCCCAGGTTCAGCTCATGATGAGAAGCCTGCTGAAGCTCGACGGGCCCGTGCCGCCCGACGCGGCGGACGCATTGGCCGCCGCCGTGTGCCACGCCCTTCGCGGCCGGGCCCTGCTGTTGCAGGCGGCCGCAAGCGGATGATCGGCTTCCTCAAAGGCCGGCTGGCAATGAAGCAGCCGCCGCTGCTGATGTTGGACGTGAATGGCGTGGGCTATGAGCTGGAAGCGCCGATGTCGACCTTTTATGGTTTGCCTTCCACCGGTGAGCTTGTCGCCTTGTTCACCCACCTCGTGGTTCGCGAGGATGCTCACATCCTGTTCGGCTTTGGCACCGAGAGCGAGCGGCGGTTGTTCCGCGGGCTGCTCAAGGTCTCGGGGGTCGGACCGAAGATCGCGCTTGGAATACTCTCCGGTGCGAGCGTCGAGGATTTCTTGCGCACCATCGAGGCGGAAGATGTGGCTATGCTGACGAGAATTCCCGGGATCGGACGCAAGACCGCAGAGCGCATCATTATTGAAATGCGCGACAGTGTGCAAAAGCTCTCGACGCCCGCGCTGGCCGGCAATCCCTTGAACCCTGGCGCCACCGCGCAGTCCCCCCAAAGCGAGGCTTTCAGCGCGCTTATAGCGCTGGGCTATAAGCCGCCTGAAGTCAGCCGGCTGCTCAAGTCCGCCGATGAACCCGGCTTGTCGACCACGGAAATTATTCGACGGGCCCTCAAGTCAGCCGTGAAAGCCTAGCGCATGGGCATCGAACAGGATCGCATCATTGCCGGCACCGGCGGCCGCGACGACGAAATCGTTGATCGAGCCGTGCGGCCGAAGTCGCTCGCGGACTATGTCGGGCAACCCAACGTCAAAACTCAGATGGAAATTTTCATCCAGGCTGCACGCCAGCGCGGCGAGGCGCTCGATCATGTCCTGATCTTCGGTCCTCCGGGCCTCGGGAAAACCACGCTGGCGCACATCATCGCCAATGAGTTGAAAGTGAATCTGCGCCAAACTTCCGGCCCGGTGCTCGAGCGCGCAGGGGATCTGGCAGCACTGCTTACCAATCTCGAGCCTCGGGACGTGCTGTTCGTCGATGAGATACACCGTTTAAGTCCTGTGGTCGAGGAAGTGCTGTATCCGGCGATGGAGGATTCGCAGCTGGACCTGATGATCGGCGAGGGGCCCGGGGCACGATCGATCAAGCTGGATTTGCCGCCGTTTACGCTGGTGGGCGCTACAACCCGCGCCGGCCTGCTCACCTCGCCGCTGCGCGACCGGTTCGGAATCGTGCAGCGGCTGGAGTTTTATTCCACTGAAGACTTGACCAAAATCGTCATTCGCAGCGCGTCGATTTTAAAGTTGAACCTGCAGCCTGAGGGCGCCGATCGGATCGCGGAAAGATCCCGGGGAACACCGCGCATCGCCAATCGGCTGCTGCGCAGGGTACGGGATTACGCCGAGGTCAAGGCATCGGGACTGATTAGCGGCGAGGTCGCTCTGGCGGCGCTCAATATGCTCGAGGTCGATCCGGAAGGGTTCGACATGCTGGACAGAAAATTGCTGCTCACGGTGATCGAGAAATTCGAGGGCGGACCGGTGGGCGTGGACAGTCTCGCGGCCGCCATGAGCGAGGAGCGCGGCACCATCGAGGATGTGATCGAGCCGTTTCTCATTCAGCAGGGATTTTTGATGCGCACCGCGCGCGGGCGTGTGGCGACTCGCGCGGCGTATGCGCATTTTGGATTGGCTGCACCGAGCATCGAGCGGGATCTGAATCTGCCTTTGTTCCGGGACAGCCCATAGTGCCCTCTAGCCCCAGTTTCCAACAGGCCTATTCCGTATACTGGGAAGACACCGATGCCGGGGGTGTCGTCTACTACGCGAACTATTTGAAATTCATGGAGCGCTGCCGAACCGACTGGCTGAGAGCTTTGGCCGTAGATCAGCAGCGACTGCGCGCCGAGCGGCAATTGCAGTTCGCCGTGGTCAATATACAAGTGGATTTTTTGCGCCCGGCGGTGCTGCATGATGAAATTCTCGTCACTGCGACGCTTAATCGGCTTGCCGGTGCCACAATACATTTCGAGCAAACGATTATGCGGGGCAATGAGCAATTGATCGATGCCGCCGTGCGGGTCGCCTGCCTCGATTCGGCCACGCTAAAGGCGCGAGCCATCCCTAAGGATCTTTTCACGGAGTGGCGGAATGCCCAATGACTTGTCGGTTTGGACTCTGGTGCTCGATGCGAGTCCCATCGTGCAGGCGGTCGTGGCACTGCTTCTTGCAGCCTCGGTAGCCTCTTGGGCAGTGATCTTCCGCAAAAGCCAGGTCATCGGGCGTTCGCGCCGCCAGGCCGAAAAATTTGAAACCGCATTCTGGTCAGGCGGCGATCTGGCCACCTTGTATCGAAACATCGAGACCAAGGGGCGCGCCGGCACTGGGCTGCAAAGCATTTTCGAGTCCGGGTTCGGCGAGTTCAGCCGGTTGCGTCAGCAGGGCGTACCGCCGGAGCAGTTGTTGGAGGGCGCACGGCGCGCGATGCGGGTGGCGCAGTTGCGCGAACTCGATCGCTTGGAGCAGCACCTGGCCATGTTGGCGACGGTCGGCTCGACCAGCCCCTACGTGGGATTATTCGGCACCGTGTGGGGCATCATGAGTGCGTTTCACAACCTCGGCAACGTGCAGCAGGCGACGCTCGCCGCTGTGGCGCCGGGAATTGCCGAGGCCCTGGTAACCACGGCCGTCGGGTTATTTGCTGCTATCCCTGCGGTGGTGGCTTACAACCGGCTTGCCGACCAGGTCAGCCGTTTGGAACTTCGGTTCGATACCTTCATCGAAGAGTTTTCCACCATCTTGCAGCGACACGGTTCGCCGCGGCCGCAGGCCTAAAGATGCCGGCGCCCCAACGCCGAAGAAGGTTGATGGCCGAGATCAATGTCGTGCCGTATATCGATGTCATGTTGGTCCTGTTGATTATATTCATGATCACCGCGCCCTTGCTAAAGGAAGGGGTCAAGGTTGATTTGCCGGACGCAGGTGCCAAGCCCATCGATGCCGATTTCTTGGCGAAGCATGAGCCGCTGATTTTGACCATCGACTCGCGAGGACGTTTGTTCATCAATTTCGGCCAGAATCAAGATCAGCCGGTACCGGACTCGACGGTAAGCTCCCGGACCGCTGCCCTTTTGCGCCGCGATCCGCAAACCCCCGTGCTGGTCAAAGCCGACACCACCGTACCCTACGGAACCGTCGTTCGGGCGATGGTCCTGCTGCAGCAGGCGGGCGCGTCCAAAGTGGGGTTCCTGACTGACCCCGTACGCCCGTTGCCTGTGCCGCGCGGATCGCCGAATGGGGCCCCTAACGGCGTGCGCTAATGGCGGCATTTTTGCGCGAACATTCGTGGCCGATTGCTTTTTCCGTGATTCTGCATGGGTTGCTGGCCGCGGCGCTGGCGGCGGCTGCGTTGATCTCCATCCATCACGCGCCGCCCAGCGTGCAGCCGATCCCGGTGGATGCGGTTGTCATCGACTCTCAGGTGCTGCATGCCGCGCAGCGCACTTTGCAAGAGCGCGCTGAGCAAGAAGCGGCGCGGCTGCGTGCCGCTGCCGAGGCGAAGGCGGCTGCCGAGGCGGCTACGGCGAAAGCGGCCAGCGACGCGCAGGCGGCCGCAGAAGAGCAGAAGGCCGAGGAAGCGAAGGCCGCCCTTGCCGAGGCGACGCGGGTAACCGAGGCGCAGAAAGCGGCTGCGAATCGCGCCGAGGAACAGAAGCGCATCGAGGAAACCAAACGTGCAGAGGATGCCAGGCGCGCTGAGGACGTCAAGCGTGCCGAGCAGTCCAAGCGTGTCGAGGACGCTAAGCGTGCCGAGGAGGCCAAGCGTGCGGCTGATGCCAAACTAGCCGAAGATGCGAAGCACGCTGCCGATCTTAAGGCCAAAGCACTGCGCGAAGCCGAGTTGCGCAGGCAGATCGCCGAGGAGGAACACGTCAGTGCCGTGGAAGCCAGCCCCGCGCGGGCGCAGTATATTGCGAGACTTGCCAGTCGAATTCAGAACGCTTGGATTAAGCCGCCCTCGGCGCGCAGCGGTCTCGATTGCATTGTAAACATTACACAAGTCGCGGGCGGTGAAGTGACGAGCGCGCGCGTGACTCAGTGCAATGGAGATGCAGCGGCCCGCCAATCCATCGAGAATGCGGTGTATCGTGCATCGCCCTTACCGGCGCCGCCAGATCCGGCGTTGTTCGAGCGAAATCTTGTGATTCACTTTCATCCTGAAGAATAGGCGCTAATGAATAAGCAGTACGCATGTTGGGTGTTTCTCGCCGTGGCCTTAGCTGTCCCGTGGCTGGCCCGCGCGGAATTCGTGGTCGAGGTCACCAAGGGTCAGACCGAGGCCATCCCGATCGCCGTGGTGCCCTTCGCTTCGGCGGAGCTTTCCGCCGCTTCATTCGATGTGGCGCAGCTGGTGAGCGATGACCTTGCGCGCAGCGGACGCTTCAAAACCATGGACCGCAAGGACATGATCGAGCAGCCGCACAACGGCGCCAACATCGGTTTCGATGATTGGCGCCGGCTCAACAATGACTATATGGTCGTCGGCACGATGCAGCCGGACGCCTCGGATCGTTTCAACATTACTTACGAGCTCTACAATGTTCTGACGAGACAGCGCCTGCTGGGCTTTCAGATCAGTTCCAATCGTCCCGGCCTACGATCCGCCGCGCATCAAATTGCCGACGCGGTGTTCGAAAAAATCCTAGGCATCCGCGGAGCTTTCTCCACGCGCATCGCCTACATATCCGTACTGGGTCATTTGCCCAACAAGAATTATCAGCTCATCGTGGCGGATGCCGATGGCGAAAATCCGCGGGTGGTCATGCAATCGCGCGAGCCTCTCATGTCTCCCGCGTGGTCGCCCGACGGGCTAAGCCTTGCCTATGTGTCTTTCGAAGACCGTCTGCCGTCGGTCTATGTGCAAACGCTCAAAACAGGGGAACGCCGCCGCATATCGGCGCACGCCGGAGTCAATCAAGCACCCGCATTTTCGCCCGATGGGAAAAAGCTGGCGCTCGTGCTCTCCACACGTGACGGTAATCTAGATGTTTACGTGATGGACCTGGCGAGCCAACAGCTCACGCGGATTACCGATGATCCGGGTATCGACACAGAGCCCCAATGGTCCAAAGACGGTCAAAGTCTGTACTTCACTTCCGATCGGGCCGGGGGGCCGCAAATATACAAAATCGGCATCAAACCCGGAGATAAGCCACGCCGCCTTACGTTCCAAGGCAGCTATAACGCACGCCCGCGCGTGTCGCCGGACGAGTCGCAACTGGCATTCGTGACGCAGGAAGAGGGCGCATACCGCATCGCAACGATGGATCTTCGCGGGCGTGGTGACGTCCAAGTGCTCACCAAGGGACATTTCGATGTATCGCCGAGTTATGCACCCAATGGCGCGGTGCTGATTTATGCCAGCCGCGATCGAGGCCGAGGCATTTTGGCCCTGGTGAGTGCCGACGGGCGAGTCCAGCAACGCTTGGTGTCGAGCGAAGGGGAGCTTCAAGAACCTGCGTGGGCTCCGTTCTGACAAACTATTACACAAACAGTCTCATCGTCGGTACCCTTACGAACAATCGGAAACACTTTGGATGGAGAAATAAATGAAGCGAATACTCTCGATCGCCTTGCTCATAGCCGGCGCTGCTCTGCTGCCAGGCTGCAAAAAGCATAACGTGATTGAGCCGCCGGTTGCGGGTTCCCAGGTACCCGATTCCTCAAGTTCCACAGCGGGGGAGAATGCCTCGACCTCGACCAGCCCGCTGGGTGGCGATGTGGATAGCAGGGCGCGTGGGCTTGGCGAAGGGACCGGTCCGCTGGCCCGCAAGGTCATTTATTTCGATTTCGATAAATCGGAAATCAAGCCAGAGTTTGCCGACATCGTCACGACTGCGGCGAAAAACCTCACGTCCAATCCGAAGCTCAAAATGAAGCTGGAAGGGAACACCGATGAGCGGGGTACACGCGAGTACAACATCGGTCTCGGAGAGCGGCGGGCGCAAGCGGTACGACGTGCTCTGATGCTCCAGGGGGTCGCGGAGTCGCAGGTCACCACGGTAAGTTTCGGCTCGGAGCGGCCGGCGGCCGAGGGTGATGACGAGGCGGCTTGGGCCAAGAACAGGCGAGTGGAAGTGGTCTATCTCCCGTGAATAGGGGCTTCGCGATTACGCTGAGTGCGCTCTCTCTCATGGCGGTGAGCTTAAGCGGGTGCGCATCGACCCCGCCCGAAGAAGATCCGGTGCAGATCAAATTGAAGGATCTGGATACCCGCCTTGCGCGCATCGAACGAGTAATGGCGAATCAGAGCTTGCTCGAATTATCAAATCAGCTCGAAGCGCTGCGCACCGATGTTCGCGCCGTACACAATGACGTCGATCAAATGAGCAACGCCTTAGAAGCCTCACGCAGGCAACAGCGGGACTTGTACGCGGATCTGGAGCAGCGGTTAAGGACTCTTGAGTCGCGAGGCGGCGTCCCGGCAGCCGGTGGCGGCTCGGCAGCCGCGGCGCCGTCCGCTGCCGCAGCAGCGGCGTCGGTGTCGAGCGCGCAGGATGCAAACCCGGCGGGCGAGGACAAGGCAAGCTACCAGGCAGCCTTCAACCTGCTGAAGGATGGGCAATACGACCGCGCCATCGCCGCATTCCAGAAGTTTCTGGCCACTTATCCAGACAGCTCTCTGGCGGACAACGCGCAGTACTGGCTAGGCGAAGCATTTTATGTGAACAAGGCCTACCCCGAGGCATTGTCTGCTTTCCAGCGAGTCGTCGATAAATATCCTCAGTCGCGCAAACTTCCCGATGCGCTGCTGAAAATCGGCTATTGCCGCTACGAGATGAAACAATTGGACTCCGCCAGGGAGGTGCTGACGCAAGTCGCGACGCGTTACGCCGATACGCCCGCGGGCCGACTTGCCCAACAACGTCTGGAAAAAATGGCGGCGGAGAAACATTGAGTGAGCGCCGTCAAAGCAGAGCGGCTGCGCGTCAATGAGATATTTCATTCGTTGCAGGGCGAGGCCGATTGCGTGGGCTTTCCGACGGTGTTCGTGCGCCTCACCGGATGTCCCCTGCGTTGCCAGTACTGCGACACTGAGTATGCCTTTCACGCAGGCGATTGGCTTGAACTCGAGGACATCTTAGAAAAAGTCAGAAAGATCGGCGCTAAGTACGTTTGCGTGACGGGCGGGGAGCCGTTGGCGCAGCCCAATTGCTTAAAACTCCTGACACGGCTATGCGATGCGGGCTTTCAGGTATCTCTGGAAACCAGCGGTGCTCTGGATGTCTCCGCGGTGGATGCGCGAGTGTCCCGCGTCATAGATGTGAAAACGCCGGGGTCCAAGGAGGTGTCGCGCAACCGGATCGAAAATTTCCAAAATTTAACTGCGCTTGATCAACTGAAGTTCGTGATCTGTTCTCGCGATGACTACGACTGGAGCAGGGCGTTTTTGCAGCAACATGGATTGAGCGAGCGCTGCCGCATCCTTTTTTCGCCAAGTTATAATCAGCAGTCGCCCACGGCATTGGCGGATTGGATTTTGGCGGACCGCCTGCCTGTGCGTTTTCAACTTCAGCTTCACAAGATTCTGTGGGGCGACGTTCCGGGCAAGTGATGGGCGGCGAAAAGCGGGCCATCGTCTTGCTTTCGGGCGGTCTCGACTCCGCGACGGTGCTTGCGATTGCGCGCTCTCAGAACTATGAGAGTTACGCGCTCAGCGTCGACTACGGACAACGGCATCACGCTGAACTCGCGGCCGCTCAGCAAATCGCGAAGGTACTGGGCGCTCGAGAACATCGCACCATGCGCGTCGATCTTGCCGGCATAGGCGGATCAGCGCTGACGGATCGCAGCATGGCGATACCGGAAGCGCTGGCGCCGGGAATTCCCGTGACCTACGTGCCGGCTCGAAACACATTGTTTCTATCGCTGGCATTGGGCTGGGCCGAGGTGCTCGGCGCCACCGATATCTTCATCGGTGTTAACGCCGTTGACTACTCGGGATATCCTGACTGCCGCCCCGCGTTCATCGAGGCATTTGAACAGTTAGCGAGGGTCGCAACCAAGGCCGGCGTGGAGGGCGCGCGGTTCAAGATACATGCGCCCTTGGTCCAAATGTCGAAGGCGGACATAATCCGTGCGGGTACCGAACTTGGCGTGGATTTTGGCGCCACCGTGTCCTGCTATCAAGCCGACGTTGAGGGCAAGGCGTGCGGGCTGTGCGATTCTTGCAGGCTGCGCGCGGCGGGTTTTGCCACGGCCAATATTCCGGATCCCACCCCTTATCGCTAGCCCTTTGGTCAATGATCTTCGGCGCAAGTTCGGCTATGATGCGCGCCTGCAAATGGGACGGTAGCTCAGCTGGTAGAGCAAGGCCCTTTTAAGGCTTTGGTCCTGGGTTCGAGTCCCAGCCGTCCCACCAATAAGATCAATGGCTTAGATCGGTTTTTAAATTTCGATTAAGTCTTCCATACGGAAATATAAGAAGACGGCCGAGCGGCCCGGGCCGCAGCAGCTCGTCCTAAACGGGGTTTTGCGTTACAGGCACGTTCAGGGACCTCTTTTCCACGAAGCCGCGAGAAATCACGAGTAATCCCGAGAATTGGAGCTTATTGCTATAACATCGCCAGTGATATCATCGTCCGGTGAAATTTGTGCTCGACACCGATGTGATTATCGCCGGCATGAGAAGTCCGACGGGCGCCTCTGCCGAGCTATTGCGGATGGCGAGGCGTGGCGAACTCACCCTCTTAATCAGTGTTCCGCTGTTCATTGAATACGATGCGAAGTGTTTGGAGCAGGATCATCGAGATGCCGCGGGGCTAACGGTTGCTGATGCGCAGTTATTCTTGGATGCGCTGACTGTAATCGCGAAGCCTGTGGCCATTCATTTCACATGGCGACCGCAGTTGACCGATCCTGCGGATGAAATGGTTTTGGAAACGGCTATCAACGGTCAGGCGAATGCGCTGGTAACCTTCAACCGACGGGATTTCGGCAGGGCACCAGAAGCATTTGGAATCGAGTTGTTGCTTCCCTCGGAAGCGTTAAGGAGATTGAGATGAAAGCTATTTCGACTTTCCCACTGCGCCTTCCGCGCTCCATCAAGGCGGCGGTCGTGAAGGTGAGTAAGCAAGACGGTACTAGCATCAACCAGTTTATTGCAACAGCGGTTGCTGAGAAGCTGGCGGTGATGGATGCCGAGCTTTTTTTTAAGGCTCGGCAAGGCCGTGCGGACCTGAAGAAATTTGACGCAATTATGAAACGCAGGCGCGGACAACCGCCTCGTGCGGGCGACGAGGCTTAGATTGAGCCCGTGAATCTGGACTACATTACGCTGGAGCAGCTATGGCAGGGTCACCCTGCGTGGCGTCTGCTGAGTTCTCCGCATGCACCCCTTGTTGCAAGTTTTCTGCACCGTGTCTTCATTGTGACAACAGGCTAGGTGATTCTGTACGTCTCGAGCAGGAAAGAATTGGGTTCGGTTGGCTCAAAACGTCGCTGGGGGGAATCGTATGAGCGGGCACAGGGGCATAGACGAGCGAACCCCGGCAGTGTAGTCCCTACAGCATTTCCACATTCGCGAGGCGCAATCGTGCGGCGTCGGATACGAGATGACCGTAGTGTTTTTCGAATCGACCGCGCGAGAGCGGGGGCCCAATATGGCTCCCTGCGGGGCGTGAGTGCCCTTAAGATGCTCGCCTTTTGGAGTTGATGCGATTGTGAGTTCGATCTGATCGGCTTGATGACTCGCGGATTTGCGGTCATGTACTTCCCTGTTCTCAGCGCCGAACACGGTGATTTTTGTTCCTGTCCGCGACACTAGAACATCATGTTATCTGAGTCCGTACGGACGCCATACGGAAACACTTCGTTGGACGCCCCGAAATACCCAGGGACGTGCCGGCGGAAAATTCAATTGGTTACAATGATTGCTGATGAAGAATGATGGATCGACAATATGGCTTCTTTACTCTTTTAAGGCTTTGGTCCTGGGTTCGAGTCCCAGCCGTCCCACCATCGTAACTAATTGATTTTAAATTAGTTTTCCAGGAAGAATTCGCAAAACATTGCTCAGTGCCGCGATGACTGTCTGACTTTTGTCGATCTTGGCGGTGTGCCCTGTCTAGACCGTATTGGCCATACGAGCAGGAGCATGGAGGAGACTGTGCAAAGTGAGCAGCACGATGAGGATTTGAAGGCCGCGCACGACCGGTGCGACGCGTTTCGCGCCTCATTTGGCCTCACCGACTTGTCGAGCGGCGGGGTGTTCGCCGGGAGCAACGGGCTGCCCGGGTCATTAGGTTGACGATGACTGGGCGAGTGTCAGGCGTCGCCGCAGGCCGCTAACAATCGATGAGCTGATGTCGCTTGGGAAACCGCCGGTCCGGGCATTAGAGATCAATGGCAGCTCGCCCTCGAAGCGCGTAGATTTATGCCGCTGCCCGAGGCCGCGCTGAGGGAAGGCTGCTCCAGAGTCTTGCGCAGCAACACCAAGTAAAACAACCCAGGAGACCAATCATGAATCGCCTAACTCAAGGTATTTGTGCCGCTGCTGCGCTGCTCGCTCTGTCGTCGCTGACGACAACCGCTTACGCTGACGGGCGTGACTATAACGACGGACCTGTCGTCAATGTCTCCTCGATTCGCACCATCGATGGTCATTTCGACGATTACATGCATTGGCTCGCGACCACCTACAAAAAGCAGCAAGAGGCGGCTAAAAAGGCCGGACTCATCACTAGCTACCGGGTGATGGTGATTGAACCACGCGGACCCAACGATCCCGACATTCTCTTGGTCACCGAATATAAGAACTGGGCCGCGCTCGATAACCTCGGCGGCAAGATGGATGCGGTAAGCGCCCAGGTCGAGGGGTCGGTCGAGAAGGCGAACCAGTCCGAGGCGGAGCGCGCCAAGGTTCGCACAGTGCTAGGCTCAAGGACTCAACAGGAAGCGCTCCTCAAGTAAATGCGCCAAATCGGTGGGCGGCCGGAAGTCCGCCCGCCGGTTCTTGCCGCGGCTTTCCAACCGAGCCGCAACAAGTATGCATCCGCTATCATTGGACCACCGCTCATTCTCGGCATGCGCGGCAAGTTGCCGCTCCGTTGCGCCTACAGTTTCAAAGCATCCATCTTCGGATTTTCATAAGTATCGTCCTCTCCCGGATAGCGCAGCTGCGACGTGAATTTGCCGCTCTCCTTCGCCAACGCCCAGATCAAGCTTTCCCCAGCGGGCACGATATTGGGCTGCCGCTCATATACGGGGTCCTCGTACGCATATTCCGCGTTCACCGCCACCCAGCCTTTGGCCACGAACATGGCGATCAGGTCACTCAAGAAAAGCGCGTTCAGCGCATTGTGATGCAATAAAACGGTGTGACGTACCGGCTGAGTGAGCAGACGCTTGGCCAAGGACTGATAGTATTGTGCGCGCTCCCACATGTGCTGCAGATAAAAATCGCGGTAGCCGGCCAGATCGGCTTGAGGGTTTTCAGCCACCCGCTTTTGCAAGCGGGCACTGATAGCCCAATCCGAAGCATCGATGGTCGCGCGGCCGTGGCGGTAGCCACGGCCCACCAGGAAAGAACGCATGCCGTCACGTTTCCGTACGGTATCGCCCTCCTTGAAGTAGGGATAGCGAAACCGCGGCTGAAATTGCCGATACGAGCGAATCAGCGGCTCGTTTTTTACGAGGTCAGCCTCGAATTCCGACAGCGTGACTTCGTCGAAATTCAAGTGCGAGTAAGAGTGATTGCCGATGAGGTGGCCGTGAGTGTCCCAGTCGCTCACCAATTGATGTCCGGGGCCTGAATCGATCCGCATACCGCACACAAAAAGCGCCGCCTTAATCTTATGGTTCGCCAGTGCGGCAAGGATGCGGCCGTTGATCTCAGGGTAGGTCAGATTAGCGCCGTCCTTCGTTGTAGGATCATCGAACGTAAACGCAATCTCTGGTCGATGCGCTGCCGCGCAAACCCGCGACGCATGCGCCAAAACCGTCAAGGCTGCAGTGTAGTGAAGAAACTCTCTGCGTCGCATATGTTTCCTTTTAGAGTGCACCGACATGTTCCACTGTGCATTCTGTCAGAATCCGCACCTCGCTACCGCGAGGCCCGGGCGCCACGGTTCAAGATGGCTGCAGCTTTCGTCAACCGCCTCGCCCATAGGCCCCGCAGCCGTACCGTGCCCTAGCGCATGGCCTGCCGAAATATAGGCAAGCCAGTTATCGTCGTGCTTGGAGGCAGGCGCAGCGCGCTCTCGATGAACGTCTCGGCGTAATGCGCGTGGCAGCATTGCATAGGTTGCTAGACGAGTGTGTGGACCACTTGAGCGAACGAATGGCGGGGGCCTCGGCCTCTACTTAAATAAGATTTTGGCCATCATTCCTTTGTCTTCGTGTTTCAGTAAATGGCAGTGAAACAACGAAACCCCGCGGATGATCGGGTCCGTGAAGTCCATGATCAGATCCACGGATCCGCCAGTGGGCACATTGACGGTATCCAACCATTCGGGATCGCGGGGATTTTCATTCTGCGCGTAGGCGAGAAAATGAACTTGATGAATGTGGAAGGGGTGGACCTCGTGCGTGTCGTTCACCACTTTCCAGTGCCGATAGCTACCAACCCGAACGCTCGTCATGGGATCGTCGCTTGGCCCATACTTCTTGCCATTGATGTAGAAACCATTTTTGTCTTCCGTGAACCTCACAACAAATTCGCTCTTGCTGTGTTCGAGTTCTTTCGTCTTTTGTGCCGACAGAGGTTCGTAAACGGTGTGTTGGCCGCCGCTCGAAGTCTCGGGTATCGGGGGTTTCGGCTCCGTATGATCGACTAGATCTGCCAGCACCATAGCGGCATTGGAATCGCCGTCGGGACCGGTGTCAAAGCACAAGGAGCGAAGCGACGCGTGAGTTGGAGACCTTGGACCGGTAATGATGGCCTCCACTCTACCGGCCGGAGGAATCAGGATATGGTCTGCGAGTTTCGTGTGATGGTTCGGATTGTGGAAGGCGAGCGGCATACCGTCGAGCGCGGCGATTTCAAGTGGCTCGGAGTCCACTTGGAGATCTGCATATAAATCCGGCGAAGCATTCACTATGCGCCAGAACTGCTTCTCGCCTGCTGCAATCGCAATTTCCGGACGCACTGCGCCGTTTACTGTAAAGGCTCGTTCCGCCTGCCCGACCGGGGATCCGCACCGAGCGGCGGGTATCTCCACTTTTCGTCTCAACTCCAAGGAAGCCGGATCTTCCTTTGCGATCACCACATCACGCAGCACCAAGATGCGCTCTCGCAAACCCTTCACTTCGGGAGCATATTGTTCGATTCCGTCGATCACGATGGCGCCCGACATGCCGTCCAGCGATTGCTGATAGCTCTCACCGTGCGGATGCGTGTGATACCAGTACAGTCCAGGCGGCTGATAAGATGGAATCTTCAGATTGTAATGGAGAGATTGCCCTGGCATGGCCATCATGGTGATTACATCGTCCTGAGGGGCATTCGGCGAGACATGCAATCCATGGAAATGCAGATTCGTCATGTTCGTGCATGGCCCGTCGATGCAGATCTCACGGGAGTTAGATGACATCGCGTTTCTGTAGGTGATGTTCACGGATCGCCCGGGAGACGTCCTGATGACTGGCGGCTCCTCACTCCCCTGATAGAGAAAGGACGCCTTTCCAGTTTTCGGGTCAGTGATGGCGTCCAACATGAGTGGTGATCGAGCGACCGGTGGGTCGGAGACCCACGTTGCGGCCAGCACACGCGAGCTCGGCGAAATCCACGAGCACGCTATGGTGCCGATGACCAGTGCTAGACGTAACCCGGGACAAGAAGCCGAGAGCATAGGTTCCCTTCAGCCCAGACGAGCGATTGCCTCCGCTACACCCGCCCCATAAGCCGAATCTGCCTTGGTGCAATTGGCAATATGGCGCGCCACCACGGGCGGCGTGGCGCCTTTGATAGCCCGCGCCGTATTCTCGAACAGCGCTTGCTGCTGCGCCGGCGTCATAAGCCGAAACAAATCGCCGGGCTGCGAGTAATAGTCAGCGTCCTCGCGGTGATTCCAACGCTTGGCGGTGCCTTCGATTGCCAAAGGTGGCTCCGCGAAATCCGGCTGTGCCATCCATTCGCCGCGGCTATTCGGGTCGTATGAGGTAGTGGCGCCAGCGTTGCCGTCAACGCGCATCTGGCCATCCCGGTGATAGCTGTGGAAGGGGCATTTCGGTGAATTCACCGGAATCTGGGAATAATTGACGCCGAGCCGGTACCGTTGCGTGTCGCCGTAGGAAAATAAACGTCCTTGCAGCATCTTGTCCGGCGAGAAACCGATTCCCGGGACGATAGTGGCCGGACTGAAGGCGGCCTGTTCGACATCCGCGAAGAAATTCTCCGGGTTGCGATTCAGTTCCGTGACGCCGACTTCGATTAGCGGGTAATCCTTGTGCGGCCACACCTTGGTCAGATCGAAAGGGTTCAACCGATATGTATCGGCGTCGCTGTCCGGCATTACCTGGATGTACAGGGTCCAACGCGGAAAATCGCCGCGTTCTATACTGCCGAAGAGATCGCGCTGGTTGCTCTCCCGATCCCGCCCGATCGTTGCTTGCGCCTCGGCATCGGTCAGGTTCTGCACGCCTTGTTGTGTCTTGAAGGTGAACTTCACCCAAAACCGCTCGTTTCGCGCGTTGAAAAAACTATAGGTATGGCTGCCGAATCCGTGCATGTGGCGAAAGCTGCGTGGAATCCCGCGATCGCTCATCACGATGGTGACCTGATGCAGCGCCTCGGGCAACAATGTCCAATAGTCCCAATTGTTGTCGGCACTGCGCATCCCGGTGCGCGGATCACGCTTTATGGCGTGGTTAAGATCGGAAAACTGCAGGGGGTCGCGGATGAAAAACACCGGCGTATTGTTGCCCACCAGGTCCCAATTGCCTTCTTCCGTGTAGAACTTCATCGCAAACCCTCGGATGTCGCGCTCGGCGTCCGCTGCACCGCGTTCGCCGGCCACCGTGGAAAAACGCGTGAACATCGGGGTCTGTTTGCCCACGTCGGAAAAGATACTCGCCTTCGTGTAACGGGTGATGTCGTGAGTTACCGTAAAAGTGCCGAAGGCGCCGGCCCCTTTTGCATGCATGCGGCGCTCGGGAATGACCTCCCGATCGAAGTGCGCGAGTTTTTCGAGAAACCAGACGTCCTGCAACAACGTCGGTCCACGCGGACCGGCCGTCATGACGTTGTTGTCGTCTACGACGGGAGCGCCAAATTCAGTAGTGAGTTTATTCATGTTGCATCCCGAACCAGCTCGGTTACTTCGCGCGCCAGTCGGCTGTCGGGGATGCTGATGCCTTCAATGCTCAAATTCACAGGTATTCCTCCTATTTCGGTCCAGAAAAAGTTTCGCGCGTGGAACCGGTCGAGCGAGCCCACGAAGCCATGCTTGCAAACACTCCGTCACGTCGTATGAGACCATGCAGCAGCGCTGCACCGAGGTGGGCAAGGAAGGTGGCGAAAAATAGATAGGCGAGGATGGTGTGCAACTGCCGAAGTCGGGCATACAACACCGGATCCTGCGGCAGGATCGGCGGCAAGTGCACAGGGCCAAGGAGCACGACCGGATAAGGGGCCGCCGAGAGCATGCCCCAGCCGACAAGGGGCATGATGAACATTAGCCCATAAAGCAGAACGTGCGAGCCTTTAGCAGCAAGGCGCATCCAAGGCGGCATGGTATCGGGCAACGGCGGCGGCGGATTTAACTGCCGATTGATGAATCGGATGATCACCAGGACAAGAATTGCGATCCCGAGCGGCTTGTGGACGCAGAGCAGCAGATGATAGCGGCGGGATTCAGACGTCACCATGCCCACGCCGATAAATAGCATCGCCAGGACCAAGACCGCCATGAGCCAGTGAAGAAGGCGGGAAGTGGCTGCAAAGCGGAGCTGATCGGTACTCATGACCCGCGCCTTGACAGTATAGCCTCGGTGCCGACGGCACTAGGCGCCTTGCGTTCCTTCTCGCCGGCACGCAACGTGAACGAACGCGAATAAGCCGCAGAGCGGGCGCTCAGCAGTGGATCGTTTGTGGGCTCGATGCCCGAAGGGAGCACCAGCGGATCGTAGTTGATGTCGGTGCAGGCCCCGACGTCCTCGCTGGACACGCGATCAATGGTGACCATCCCCGCGTCGATCTGTTGGCGGTCAGAGGGCCAAGGTAGCGTGGCATCGTCAGTAGGATCGCTTGGCTGGCCAATCGTAACCATCAGGCGCCACTGCAATGGATGTTGATGGATTTGTGTTATCAGCTCGTCAAACAGATAGTTTTTGTCCGTATCGGCGGACTGCGCTGCAGTCTCTACCGCAACGGGCTGCATGGGCACCGTCGCCCAGCGTACGGGAACGGTTTTACCTGCGGCGTTGACGAAGCGGAACGCGTCGAGACTGTTGAAAGCGCTATCGGCAAAGCCGGAGGAAACTACACGCGTCTTGATGATCGCCATGGCGCGGACCGTCTCCGGATGATGAGCCAGGAACGCTTGCATCGCCTTCGGATCGGGTTTGCCAGTTGCCGGACTGGGTTTGGAGGCGAGCAGCTGATCGTAAAAACTCTGCGCTGAATTCACGGCAAGATCGGGATGTTATTCATGCCGGTCCGCCATTCCTCGCCGCTCGAGGGCAGAAAGCGCAGCGCCATGCTGCGCACCGTCGCGGCCTCATCTCTCTGCATCGGCATGCCGCCGGCCAAAGCGAAGCGGCCGACCACCGCCACGCGGCCAGGCTTGAAGATCTCCGCCTTCGACTCGGATGCTGCCGCCCCGTTGCTGTCAAACCAGCCGGAAATACACACGCCTTTAGCGTGGTTGCGGCGGAATCCGAGATGAACGCCGTTGTCTT
>DASWUU010000200.1:0-9131 GCA_036401515.1 Steroidobacteraceae bacterium | reverse complement strand
GCTGCAGGTCGGGAATGCTCAACACCGAGCCCGGCGCGGCCGCGGGGATCTGACCCAGAATTTGTTTTTCCGAAAAGTACTTTGCTCCGCTGATGGTAGCGGCATTGACTCGGCCCTCGGTGACGCGCAGTCGTACGAGCCCCTCGGCTAGGTCATTTCCCGGGACGATGTCGACGAACACGGTTCCGAAGCCGCGGCTGTGGTAGAGCTCCTCCAAAGCAGTGCGCGCCGCTTCGACGTCAGGAAAGGTCTTGTCCTCGCCGAGAAGCGGATAAAGCACGGTCTCAATGTCGCGTGACTCCAGAACCGTATTGCCGATCACGCGATATTCGTTGACCGTAAACTTGGGCAGTGGCGTGGGGATCGCGTTCGCCGCGGTTGCATTCACCGGAGGCGTTTCGACGGCCGCTGCCGAGGGTGCTGCCGAGGAAGGCTTGCCGGCCTGAGCATCGACAGCCATCGATGCGAAGAGAGCCCATGCGAGGGCCGCGAGTCGTGTGGAGGCGCAGCGGTGCGGCGATCGCAGGCGAATAAAATCGAAAGTCACGCGTCACCTCGAATCAACACGTGCATCGGCTCGCTAATCTGGTCGGGGATTATAGGACTCCCAATAAAAAGCTGGTCCCTCTTGCGAGGGACCAGCTGCGTAAGGAGCGCCGGCTCGAAAACCGGCGCGAGTTTGCGATCAAATGCCTTAATTTATCGAAGTATATGCATTGCAGCTGTTGCCACCGCCCGCACCCCGATCGAAGTCCGTGGTGAAGATGGCGCCGCTGACCTGCAAAGGCAGCTGCGCAATATTGGTGGCAGGTTGGCCTGGAAGCGCATTGACCTGCGCGCTCTGGGGCGCCGTGCCAATAGCTTGGAGTTTCGGAACGATAAATGTCGTGAAGCCTGCCGCCTTTGGATTCGGGCTGCCTGCGTTCGCCTGTTCCGTCGCTTCGTAGGCATAGTCGTTCTGCCCACTCGCACTGTTGTAATTGCTCTGCGCAACCCCGTTGATATTGACGAACTGTACATTCGGATTGCTCGTGCCGGCACCAATCTTGCTGGCGTTGTCCACGGAAGCATAGCCGATGGCAATCGAGCCCGCCGGCGCGCCCTGGGCCGCACCATTGTTGTTCACGCAAACCAACTCATCCGAGGTGGCGTAATTGTCATTGCCGCCTTCGGCAATCGACGATGCGCCCGCCGCGCAATGATCACCCAAGAAATAGACCGCGGCACTCGTGCGAGTTCCAGAACCTACTTCGCGATTGCAGACGAAGATGTTGGTCGACGCGGCCGTAACACCCGCACCCGGCGCTGCGGCGCCGAAAGCGGGCACGCTGTGCCAATCGATGTAGTTGCCGCTCAAAATATTGGCAATGGCCGACTTCGAAAGCACATTCGTGCCCAAGCTGGTATTGACCACAATGCCGAAGGTTTGCTGGAAGATCGTGCTGTGCGGCAATGCATGCAGTTGCGCCTGAGTATGCGCGGCGCCGAAAGTGTTCGCAGCATAGCCAGCCGGGGGAGCTGCAGCATAAGGGGAATTGTTGCCAACAAACGCATCGGGTTCAAGATCAGAAATGCCCAAGTCCGAAACGGTCTTGGCTACGCCGGACGGACCCCACGAATCGGAAGGTCCATTGCCGAGCGATGTGCCGGCGATCGGGCAATTGTAAGTGTTCGCCGGGGTTGTCGCGACGGCGCACGTGGTGTTCCCCGAGGTCAGGTCAAGCTGGAAAATCGGTGTGTTGTTGATGATGGGATAAACGCCGACGACCGATCCGCCTTCAGCGCGATAATAGATAACATTGATGGCGCCGCTGTTCGGGCCCGCGGTCGCTGTGCACGCCCACGCATTGAAGTCGGGATTCGAAACGGGCGCGGCAGACGTAAAGGTCTGCAACGAGCCGCCGCAGATTTGAGACGTGATGAAAGCCTTTGTGCCATTTTTCGCGGCCGATGAGCCGGAAATCCAGTACTGCGCCGCGGTCTTTGCAGTAATCGCCGCCTGCACTGTTGCCAGAGACGGTGTGTCCGCTTGCGCCAGCGCGGTGCCGAGCACTGCGCTGACGGCGGCCGCCACGAGAGTAATATTACGCATGAAAATGAACTCCTGAAAATTAAAAATTTAAAGCTTAGGCGGCTTTGACCGCGCGGCGGCGACCGACGCCCGCCAAGCCCAGCAAGCCGCTGCCGAGCAGCCATACGGCGGCAGGTAGCGGAACTGGCGTGCTGCCGTTGCCCGTAAAGGTCAGAGTGTCATTGCTGGCGCTGAATACCGCCGTGCCCAAGCTATAGGCGGTGGTCGCGCCGCTGCCTGTGCCGTTGCCGCTTACGCCATACAATGTTACGGACGAACCGAGAGCGACTCCGCTCATATCCAAGCCGCCTTGGTATAGGTTCAGCATCGTGCCATTCGAGCTGACCGAGGTGCCAAAGACACCCTGGTTGGTGGAATTGGCAGTACCTAAGTTCAAGTTAAGCGAGTTGGTGTCGACCTGAAGGCCGCTGGGGATCGCATTAACGATCTGAGTTTCGAGATTTGTAAGCACGGAGCTTTGATTCAACGAGGTCGCCACAACGCGCACCTTGCCGGTGGGACGCTGCACAGTGCCCAGGGTGCCGGAGTAAGCGCCGCCGATGATGCCGTAGCTCAGCGGATCAGCGCCCGCCGTGGCCAGAAAGCCGGTCAGGGTCGTATCGGTGCTCAAGTTAACGGAGAAGCCCGCATCACCGTTGATAACGTTCACAATCCCATTGGTCGGCGCCGGGACTGTCGCTTGTGTAACTGAAAAATAGCTATTGACGTCTTGGGTCAGGACATCCGTGTAGGTTTGATTGGTCTTCGTGTCCGTCACGAAGAAAAGCAGGCTGCCATCGCCGGAGTTCGGTACGATCGCCGCCGCGTGCGCAGCACCGCCGGCAAGCAGAATGCTAGTCACAGCAGCTGTGACTGTTAGCTTAGTCTTCATTAAAATATCCTCCAAAAATTTATGATTCATGCGGTTGCCCTACCTGCGATCCCTGGTCGGTGCAAGTGAACAGGGCGCATCCTGGCACCCGGTTTAGTGAACTAGATAACGGTTCAGTGAAATTTATGTTGCACGGAAACCAAAGGAGGTAGCGCGGAAATGAACACCAAACCATCGTCTGGGTCGGGTGCGCAGCCCGAGACCGATACCTGGTCCCGCTCGCTTCTCAGCGTCGGACTCGCTGCGCGTTCGGCTTCGTGTCGTGTATGTCTGACAATTGTAATCGCCGCGTGGTTTGCGCAAGACTCTCAGCGGGTAGCGCGCCCGCAGGACGCCACACCGCGCCGCCGCGAGTTCGACACGGGATTTTATCGACGCGTATCCAGCCGCGCGTAGCGCGAGAATAGTTGGGTCATCATGCAAAGGTCCGCTGCGGTTGTGTTCGGCCTCCGCGGGACTTGCGCAGAATGTCGGCTATGCGGCGTACATCACCGAGCGATGCCGGGGCTGAGCTGCTTTTTCCGGGTGTTGTTCGTCGATGCATGCCAACTCATGGCCTAAGGCGTCGCGCAACGCCTCGTATTCGGCCAGTTGGGTACGAGCGCGCCTCCACGACTCTTCAGCCAGTTCCATCACCTCACGCAGCACTTCGCATTCGCCCTGCATCGCACGCACCGCCGCGATCGTGGAAAACCATCGGCGTTCGAGCAGATTGGCGGCAGCATCCGCATCTCGATCGATCATTTCGACCTCCAGCTCTTATGTCTTAGCCTTGCCCCAACACACTGTCCTCCAGCCGCTCTATCTTCTCCATGATGCGTGCTTTCAGTCCTTCAGCGCGCTCCAGACGGAGCTGTGCTTTGGCGATCATAGACGCGCTAGATTTAGGTGTGACCGCGAGCGCGTGTAATTCGGCGCGGGCTGCATTGCTGGTTTCATACGCCTGACGCCACTCGGATTCCAAGCTGCTCATGCGGCTGTCCAAGTCAAAATCGAGACTGCTCATGGGGTTTCTCTCCTGACCCAAAAGTGAATGTCTCGATACTGCCGTGCGAACATGACGATTCGCGGTCAGTGATGCGGCAAATTTGTTTAAAGAGGGGGCCGCGCGAGGCGGCCCCAATTCGACGGGGAATCGACAAACCTGGAATTGCTACTGGACGATGCGGGTTCCGTGCACTTTGCGGCTGCGGGCGCGCACCAGCCAAGAGCTGGAAGACGCCGGCCGCACGTAAACTTCCCGGTCGCTCATTGCGAAAGTCTGCCCGGCTCCGTCAACGCCGAATCCACTCGCCAGGTTTTTCTGCAGCTTGCGCCAGGGCGAGCTCCATAATTCATTGACATCGTTCATCGTCACTCTCCCACTTCAAGCTGCCTGACCGACGGGGACCGCCACCGGAACTTGGATGATTTGTTCGCGCAGTTTCGGCCAATTGATGAGGCGCAGCTGCCCGTTCATGTCTTCCACCAGCGAGGTGCAGCTTTCAACCCAGTCGCCGTCGTTGCAGTAGCGGATGCCGTCGATATCCCGGATCTCGGCGTGATGAATGTGCCCGCAAACCACCGTATCGACGCCGCGCTTGCGCGCTGCCTGCGCGACCGCCTCTTCGAAGCTGCCGATGTACTGAACCGCGGTCTTCGCCTTATGCTTCAAGTAAGAAGACAAAGACCAGTGCGGCAGGTCGAATTTGCGCCTGAACCAATTGATGTAAGGGTTCGCCGCCAACAGGACGTCGTAAATGTTGCTGCCCAGCTTCGCCAGCCAAGGGCTGCACTTCACCACACTGTCAAATTCATCGCCGTGGAGCACCAGCATGCGGCGCCCGTCGGCGCCTTGGTGAACGTATTCGCGGTGGATTTCGAGATTGCCGAACACGGCGCCGTCAAATTCGCGGAACACTTCGTCGTGATTGCCCGGCACAAAAATTACTTTGGTGCCGCGCTTGGCTTTTCCAAGGATCGTGCGCAGCACGTTGTTGTGCGACTGCGGCCAGAACATGCTTTTCTGCATGCTCCACACATCGATAATGTCGCCGACCAGGAACAAGGTGTCCATTTCTACGCGATGTAGAAAATCGAGCAGCAATTCGGCGCTGCAGCCTTTGAAACCCAGATGGATGTCTGAGATGAAGACCGTTCGCAACCGCATTGGCGAGGGGGTATTACGCTCCTGCATGTCTCGTCCTCCATAAGTTCTCGGACGAGCACCAAGATCGCGGTTTGGTGTTACGAATCTATGACTTCGGGAAGAAGATTTGCTTACAAAAAAGCAACTTAGCCGTGGAACATCACGTGGAACAGAAGAAACGTGACTAAGCGCTCATTATGTATAGGCCGGCGGGGCGAATCGGTAGCCAAAGCCGCGTACGGTCTGGATATACGCCTCATAACCTTGCTCGCTCAAAATCTTGCGCAGCCTCTGCACGTTTACATCAACCGTCCGCTCATCCACGTCGGTGTCGCCGCCCCACACTCGGGTCAAGAGTTGGCTTCTGTTGAATGTTCTGCCGGTATGCGTCATCAAGAACTCGAGCAGCCGGTACTCCACGCCGCGTAGGTTGATTAATTTGCCCTGAGCGGTGACTCGATTGGTGGCCGCGTCCAGCACGAGATCATCACAGCTTAAGGTGATGTGACTGGTCTGGTATGAGTGAGAGCGCAGCAGCACACAGACCCGTGCAACGACTTCCCGCAACGAAAACGGCTTGGTGATGTAGTCGTCGGCACCCAAGTTGAGACCCGTGACGACGTGTTCCTCGCCTGACAGGTCCGACAAAATGATCAACCTGATTTGCGAGTTCGTGTTGCGAAGCTTCTGGATAACCTCGATTGCGGCAAAGCCGGGGGCATTCCAATCGATGATGAGCAGGTTAGGTGGCCTTTCGGAAACCGCGGAGACAGCCGCGCTGCCGTCGGCAATGGCGCGTACCACGAATCCCGCTTCGCTCAGTCTCTGGCGTAGCGGCTCGACTGTGGCAACATCCCGATCGACGATGAGTATCTGTTTAGTAGGTTTTGTGGCGAGCATAACGCCGCGCCATTAGAGGTACCCACCTTTACAATACGTTGACGGTTTTGTGACTTTGCGATGTTGAGTCACCAAGTCTCAGGCGTGACGCGATTCGCCGCCCGCACCGAGACGTACGAATAGCCACGCAATACCTCGGGCCTGCGAGAGGGAGTCGCCGCGCCGATCGGCGCATTCGGCGCATCACTGCCGGCTGCGTTCCAAGCGGCGAGCAGCAGTCCGAGCGCCAGCCAATTGAGCGACGCTTCGCGGCGCATGGACCAGATCTCTGACCAACGGCTTTGACTTAAGGCGGTGTTCGCGATGACTTCGCTCGAGATGATCGAGTTCGACCGAGTTGCGTTCGACATGGGCTTCTCCTGCTTGGGTACTTTCAACCAGTGTCGTTCGCAAAAGCCGATTTTGACCGGCGCGAAAAAGGCCATCTCCAGGCAAAATATGGCGAATGATGGCAATGCTTCGCAAGGCCGACCGTGCGTATTCCAGCTATCATTCAGCAATGAAAAAGCAGATCGCCATCGTCGAGGATGAGCCCGCTTTGCGCGAGAACTACGCGGCGGCCTTGGCGCGCCACGGTTATTCGATCAAAACTTACGGGAATCGCCCAGCGGCGATGCAGGCGTTCCACATCCGCCTGCCCGATCTTGCCATCATCGACATCTCGCTCGAGGACGAGGCCGAGGGCGGGTTCGATCTGTGCCGTGATCTGCGAGCGCTGTCGGCCGAGCTACCCATTATTTTTCTTACCGCTCGCGACAGCGAGCTCGATGCGGTGTCGGGATTGCGGCTGGGTGCCGATGACTTTCTCACCAAAGATGTGAGCCTTCCGCATTTGGCCGCGCGCGTCGCGGCCTTGTTCAGGCGTATCGATGCGCTCAAACGTCCGGACAATGCCGCCGAGATCGTACGGCGCGGCGCGCTGTCGATCGACGGGGAGAAGATGCAAACCTCGTGGAATGGTGCGCCGGTGGTCCTTTCATTGACGGAGTTTTGGATTGTGCATGCGCTGGCGCGCAACCCCGGGCATGTCAAGAATCGTCAGCAATTGATGGATGCCGCGAACGTGGTGTTGGACGACAATACCATCACTTCCCACATCAAGCGGGTGCGCCGCAAGTTTCAGCACGTGGACGCGGCATTCGATGCCATTCAGACCGTGTACGGAATGGGCTATCGCTGGGTCGAGTGAGCATTCGGCTGCAATTGCTGATTGTCGCGCTCAGCACCTTGGTGCTTCCGTGGGCGGGTTGCCAGTACGCCCGCGAACTAGAGGCGGCACTGCGCACGTCCCAGGAACAGACCTTGTTGGCGAGCGCGGGCACCATCGCCGATGCGTTGTCGGCGCAACCCCACCGTGTGTTCCGTGATCCTAAGGATGTGCAACGATTTTCAGCAGGCGCGGGCGATTTGTACGTATACCCCCTGATCACGCAACCCTTGCTCGATGGCTACCGGGAGGATTGGGATATTCCCGCCGAACCCACGCGACTCCCTACCACCACGGGGTACCGTGCCCGCCTCCAAGCGGGATCCACGGATCGCTATCTCTACTTGTATCTCGAAGTCGACGATGCGCATTTCGACCCCCAACCCAACAACGTCAGACCCGAGCAGGATCGTTTCGATCGGGTGAATCTCACCCTGCAAGGGCCCGACGGGCGCGCGAGCTATTTTTTTGGTACCACTGCCCCCGGGCTGATCGCCGCGCAAAGTGTGGTCAAAAACGAGGAGGGCGCGAGCAGCGTGGTGACGGAACCGCGGATACAAGCCTTTTGGCTGCAGACGGCAGCCGGTTACCATTTGGAAGCGCGCCTGCCTCTAAGTTTCGTGAAGCCTCAACTGTGGATCGAGGCAATCGATGGGCGCGGTAACGCACGAGCCGGGTTTGCGCCGGGCGTCGATACGCCGGGCGTCGATACGCCGGGCGCCGCCGCGCAGGGCGGTCGCCTTTTTTTCCCGACAGCGGGCTTGGATACGCTGCTTCAGACCTACGTGCGCAGCGGAACCCGCGCCACCGTCATCGATGCCAATTCGCTGAAGCTCGGGACCGCAGGCGATATTGCCGCGAATGCATCAGGCAGCGCTGAAGAACCCGAGCCCCCCTGGTATCGATTTTTGCTCAGGCCAGATACCTCTCAAATGCCCTCATGGGCCTCATCGCCCGATCGCTTGAGCGGCGACAGTGTGAGCGCAGCGCTCGACGGACACAGCCACGCACAATGGGTGCTCACAGGCCGCCGCCGCGAATTGCTGCTCCTGGCCGCCGCCCCGATCATGATCGATGATCAGGTGCGGGGCGCGGTGGTTCTGGAGCAGGCAGCGGACCAGCTTCTGGCCATGCGCGATCGCGCGCTGTCGCGGCTATTCAATCTGACGCTGATCGCCACCGGCTTCGCGGTCATCATCATGCTCGCCTTTGCGACGTGGATCAGCGTGCGCATTGGCCGGCTAGGCGCCGCCGCCGACTCAGCCGTGAGCAGCGATGGAAAAATTCAGCTGCGAATGCCCGAGTCGAGCAGCGCGGACGAGATCGGGGCATTGTCGCGAGGATTCGAGCGTCTGCTGGCCCGGCTGAATGAGCACACTCAGTACTTGCGCGCCTTGGGAGGAAAGTTATCGCACGAATTGCGCACGCCCCTCACCATCGTACGTTCGTCATTGGACAATCTGGAATCTGAGGGCTTGCGTGATGACCAGCTTCGCTACATCACGCGGGCCCGCGAAGGCACACAGCGGCTGCAATCTATTTTGAGCGCGCTTGGTGCCGCGGCACGGGTGGAAGAGAGCATCAAGCAATCCGACCGGGTGAATTTCGATCTGCGCGATTTGTTGATATCGGCGGTATCCGCCTATCGCGACGGTTTTCCGGCAAGTCGTTTTGTCATCGAAGTGCCGGAAAATGCCTGCTTTGCGCGCGGTGCGCCTGACCTCATGGTCCAGCTGCTCGACAAGCTCATCGAGAATGCCGTGGATTTTTGCCCGCCGGACGGCGCGATCACGGTACGCTTGGAGCGAGCGCCGACTGACTATGTGTTGCAAGTCATCAATGATGGACCGCTCATCCCGGAAACGCTCATGGGCCGGCTGTTCGAATCACTGTTCGAGCAGCGCCAAGGCGGCGATGACAAGCCGCACTTCGG
>DASWUU010000199.1:0-23942 GCA_036401515.1 Steroidobacteraceae bacterium | reverse complement strand
GACTATCTGCAGGCGCTGCACGATCAGTTCAACGGCGATTGGTTGCTCGCCATTGCTGCGTACAACGTCGGCGAGAACAGTGTGCAGCGCGAAATGGATTTCAATCGGGCCAATGGCAAGCCGACGGATTTTTGGCATTTGCGCTTGCCCGCCGAGACGCGCGCCTACGTGCCAAAACTGCTGGCCTTGAAGCGCCTCATGGCCGAGCCTGAACGCTATGGCCTGGAATTCGCCGTTATTCCCAATGAGCCCTACTTCGCGCTCATCGATACCAATTCGCAAATCGACTTGAAGATTGCCGCGCAACTGGCGGGCACCAGCTACGATGAGCTGGTCGCGCTCAATCCCGGCTACAACCGCTGGGCGACTGATCCTGAAGGGCCGCATCGCATGCTCGTGCCCATCGACAACGCCGACGCCTTCGATGCGGCGCTTAAGACCTTGGGGCCGGACGATCGAGTTCGATTCGCCAACCACGAAGTTGCGCGCAAAGAAACCTTACCGATGATTGCCAAACAGTACGCCACCAGCGTCGCCGTGCTCTCCAAGATCAATGATCTGAAAGACGGCAAAGTCGTTGCCGGCCAAACTTTGAAGATTCCGGAAGTCAGCGGGGAACTGCCTGACAAGGTATTGCTCGCCGCCCAGCGAGTCGACCGGCCGGAGACCGACTTAGGGGGGCGCAAGCATCAAATCGTTTATCGGGTGCGCGGGGGTGAGACGCTCAATTCCATCGCGCGCCAGCATGGCATGCCGGTGAGTACGCTGGCCCGTTTGAATAATCTGGGCGCTCAGGACACCCTGGTGAAGGGTCAACGGTTGGTCATCAAGGCAAGCGCTCGCCGCTTTCGCGACGAGGGCGTAAGATCCGGACGCCGGGTGCTCTATACGGTTCGACGCGGGGATACGGTGTACAGCATTTCGCGCCAATTTCAGGTGTCGGTCACGCAGCTCAAGAGCTGGAACGGCCTGAACGAGCGTCACCCAATAAAATCCGGCCGGCGGATCGTGATGTACGTCGATTCGACTCGGCAACAGGGGTAGGAGAATGGGTTTTCTGGCCGGCAAACGCGCCCTGATCGTGGGCCTCGCGACCGATCGCTCCATTGCCTGGGGTATTGCACAAGCTATGCGACGCGAAGGAGCGGAGCTGGCGTTCGCGCACATTGAGCGCATGAAGGATCGGGTCGTGCCCTTAGCGAAACAGCTGGGATCGGACATCACCTTCGTGATGGACGTCGCGGGTGATGAGGACATCGAAAAAGGCTTCGGTTACTTAAAAACGCGCTGGGCTCATTTTGATATTTTGGTGCATGCCGTGGCGTTCGCGACGCGCGAGGCGCTTACCGGAGATTTCATCAGCGCCACCACCCGCGAAAATTTTCGTATTGCCCACGACATTTCGAGCTACAGCCTCACGGCCTTGGCGCGCGCCTCGCAACCGTTCATGCGCGGTCGGGCCGGATCCATTGTGGCATTGAGCTACTTGGGCGCGGTGCGCTCTATCCCGGGCTACAACGTCATGGGGTTGGCGAAGGCGAGCCTGGAGGCCAATGTGCGCTTTTTGGCGGCCGACTTAGGGCCTCACGGCATCCGCGTCAATGCCATTTCAGCCGGACCCATCAAGACGCTGTCGGCCGCGGGCATCCCCGGTCTTCGCAAAATGCTGAGCCACGTGGCCGCTGCGGCACCGATCAGGCGCAATGTCACCATTGATGATGTGGGCAACGCCGCGGCGTTTTTGTGCTCGGATCTGGCGGCAGGCATCGATGGCGAAGTACTCTACGTCGATGGCGGCTTTCACAATGTGGGGATGAGTTTTCCATCTGATGGAGATGGGGCATGAAACTTGTCAACCCTTTGTAGGATCTAACGTTTTGGTTGAGTCGCAGCATTCAAGAGGATAAACGCATGTTAAACCGGAAAATCGTCCTAGTCATGGTCGCAGGCTTAAGTACCGGGCTAAGCGCATGCAATACGGTGGCGGTGCGCACCGACTCCGCGAAAGACATGTCGGCCTCCATTTGTCATACCTACGCCTTCGCTAACGAGCATGTGGCGAACGCCGATCAGCCGGCCGCCTACGGCAACCCCTTGAATGCGGAACGCCTGCGCCAATCGATTCAGACACACATGTCCGCCAGGGGCATTCAATTGGTCGACCGGGCAGCAGCCGACTGCGTGGTGGGCTACGCCATGGGCTCAAGGCAAGTATTCGACACCTATTACGGGGGCTACTACGGCGCCGGCTGGGGCTTCGGCGGCCGCCGCGGCTTCGGTGGATGGGGCGTAGGCGGAGGCTGGGGCTACGATGGCCCGTGGGTCGAGAACGAAACGCGCATCGCGGTGGATCTGTTCGACAATAAAGCCCATAAGCCCATCTGGCATGCCAGCGCCAGCCAAAGCACGAACGAGCTTGCGGGTCCGGAGGCCGTGCAGAAGATCGACTTGGCGACCAGCGCGATTTTTGCCAAATTCCCGGTTGGCGCGCCCGTCGTCTCCGGCACGGCGGGCAAAACTTAAGGACAAACTTACGAGTTGCTGCCTTGGGTGTTTCAGACACCAAAAAATAAATAGTCGATCGCGGCCAGCAAATTCCGGCGCGCCGATGCGACTGAACTGACGCTTTTCGCAAGGTCACGTGTGCGGATGGTGGTCAACCTCGGAACGAGGACCACGTGATCCTTGCCATTCACCGCCACAGTCGGCGCCAAGTGGCCCGATTGGGTCGGCATCGATTCGCGCGCCACCAATGGTGCGACGATTTGCTCACTCGGGGAGAGAGCGACGTCAGATTGCATTGCAACGACAAACGGATAGGCGCGCCTCGCTGCCGGGATCGGATTTAAATAAACGTCAAACTGCGCCATCGTCGCGCTCATAATGCGCACGCACGAGTTCCGGGAAAGAGCCGTGCTCCTTCTCGTAGGCTTCAACCGCAGCCACCTCACGCCGCACTTCGCCAAGCACCACCTCGCTGCGCCGCGCCGCGTATTCGCGCGCGAGCGACTCCTCTGCCACTTTGGAAGTGTTAATACCGAGGCCCTTAGCTTTCGCATAGAGATCAGAATTCAACGTGATGCTGACGGTCTGCTTCGGAGCTTGGGTGTCGTAGTCTTGATCGCGCATTGGAGGCGTCCCTGTTACCCGTGTAATTTACACGTGTAATAGCCACGGATCAAAGCTTGGCAGCTGCCTTCTGTACGAAAAAGTAGTACAGGGTCGCCAAGACGAGCGCGGCCCCGAGCACCAAGGCGAAGAAACGGTGCAACGAGCCTGCCAACAGCTCGGGGTGGCGCCCAATGGTTACCCCCAGCCATGCCAGCACCGCGCACCAGATCAGCGATCCTACGAGCGTTGCGAGCGCATACCAGCGGAAATCCATGCGCAGGATGCCGGCGGGAATGCCGATGAGGTGGCGAATCACGGGCAGCAAACGCGAAAAGAACACGCCGGGCGACCCGTAACGGGCGGCCCAGCGCTCGGCCAGTTCAATTTTCGCCGCTGGGAGGCCGACGTACGGGCCGAAGCGCAGGATGAGCGCTCGGCCTAAGAATCGTGCCGCCCAATACATCAAGGCCGCGCCTACCCACGAGCCGGCGGCGCCCGCCAGGACGATGCCGAGCACGGACATCTGGCCTTGCGTGTGGGCAAGATAGGCCGCCGGTGGAATGATCACTTCACTCGGGATAGGCACCACTGTGCTTTCGAGCGCCATCAGTCCGGCGATCAGCCAATAGCTGCCGTGGCTGAGCGCGGCGAGATACCAATCGGAAAATTGGTGCAGCAGATCGTACAAGTCAGGAGCCTGCTAACCCTAGTCAATGGCCTTCGGGTTCAAGCTCACCTTCGCGTCCGCGCGTGCGGCAGCGGCGTAGCTCTGCGCCTCGCCCGAAGCGATCTGCGCCGCGTACTGGCGGCGCAGATCGGCGTCCTTGATAGCGGCGGCATTGGGGTCCTCGCGCACCGCGCTCAAGGCCATCACCACGGCATCGCCACTGGCCAAGATGAGATTTTTGTAGACCGGCTTTTGCACAGGCTTCGGCGCTTGAAAAGCGTTGGTGCGAATTTCCATGGGCACGTCTTGGTCGGATCGCGCGATGAACTTCGGTTGCGTCGCGCCGCCCAAACTCTTCACCACCGCGTCCCACGACTCGCCGGCGCTTAAACGTTTGGAAGCCTCTGCGGCGGCTGCCGCGGCGAGTTCCGCGCCGCGCTGCTTCTTCCATGCGGCAATGACTTCTGTGCGCACCGCCTCCAGAGGCTTCTGCTGGGGCAGTTTGTGGTCCGTGGCCCGCAGCACCACGCCGCGGCCTTTTTCCACCTCGATGATGGGACTCAAGCGTCCATCGAGCACATCCTGGCTGAAGGCTGCATCGGTGACGGCCGGCACGTTACCAAGCGCCCCGCCGCCGCCGGTGCGGCTGAAAGCCGGGATGTCCTGCACCGTGAGGCCGGCCTTTTTGGCCACAAGATCGATGTCGGTGGTATTTTGAAGCGCCGCATCGGCAAGCTGGTCCTGGGCATTGTTGAACAAGCGCTCGGCTTCATTGCGCTTATATTCGGTTTCGAGCTCGGCTTTGCTCTGTTCGAATGTCTTGACGGCGGGCGGCTGAATGCCATCGAGTTTTAAGATGTGATATCCGAACTGCGTCTTGACCGGACCTGTCATCTCATCGACCTTCATGCCGAAAGCGGCATCGGCAAAAGGCCCGACAAATACCTTTTTCTCCGACCAGCCCAAATCCCCGCCCTGCGCGGCCGAGCCCTGATCCTGTGAAAACTCTTTCGCTAATTTTGTGAAATCTTCGCCCGCCTGCGCGCGCTTCAAGATGCCTTCTGCTTTGGCTTTGACGGCAGCGTCCTCTTTCGGATCGTTGACGGACAATAAAATGTGCCGAACGCGGCGCTGTTCGGCTTGCTGGAATCGCTCCGGTGTCTTAGTTTTCTGCTCCTCGTAGTAAGCCTTGAGCTGGGCATCATCGACGCTGACCTTTGATCCAAGCTGCGCCAAGCTGAGCTCGACATAGCGTAAGTTCACCGTCTCCGGCGTCATGTATTCGGACTTGTGCGCATCGAAATACGCATTGATGGCCGCATCGTCGGGGATGGCGCCGGCCGCGTACTTGGCGGCCGACAATGTGACCCACGCGAGCTCGCGCTGCTGACGCGTGAGGGCGCGAAATTCCTTCAGTTCGGTGGGGGTCGCGAAGCTCGATGCACTGAGCGCCGAATCCAGTTGACGCAGCTTCGCATCGCGGCGGAATAGCCCTTCGATTTCGGACACCGAGCGGCCTTGTGCATTCAGCACCGCAAGCGCATGCGCCTGGTCGAATTTCCCGTCGACCTGGAATGCCGGAACTTTCGACATTTCCGCGAGCAATTCACTGTCGCTGACCCGATACCCCAATTCATCTTCGCGCGTGACCAGCGCCTCGCTGTTGACATATTCGTCAAGCACCCTGCGCTTGATTTCATTGCGCACGGCATCGTCGAGCGGCGCCTGACTCTGACGCTCGATCTGCGCCAGCTGTTGCTGGTAGGTCTGACGAACCTCATTCGATGAGATTTCGGTGCCGTTGACCTTGGCCGCATAGGTGGGCGCGCTCAACGTCCAATTTATGCCCCAGAATACGAACACCAGGGCGATGGCTCCCAGCACTACGCCGGCCACCCACCCTTTAAGCTTGTCGTGAATACTTTGCAGCATGGTCCCAACCTCAAGTTCCTAACTTACCGATTCACCGCAGCGCGGCCATACGGCTCGCGCGGGATCACTTCAGGAAATGGCGGAGTGGACGGGACTCGAACCCGCGACCCCCGGCGTGACAGGCCGGTATTCTAACCAGCTGAACTACCACTCCGCTGTTGGTGGGTGCTGAGGGGATCGAACCCCCGACCCTCGCCGTGTAAAGGCGATGCTCTACCAGCTGAGCTAAGCACCCCCCTGGAAGAGGCGCGGAAGTCTACGCGAGGTCCGCCGGGTTGGCAATTGCATTGCAGCCGGCCTCTGATAACGCTTGCGGGATCGGCCATGACTAAACATTGCATTTAATTTCGCGGCGCAACCGACCTAGCCAACCCTAAAAAAACCATAAGCGCGCGATTGACGCGCACTTGATCGGTATCGTCCAGGTGCCCCAATCTTTTCCCCAAGCGTGTTTTCGGTACCGTGGTCACCTTGTCTATCATCAGGCGGCACGTTGACCGAAGTCCGTTTTGCTCGGTAGGAGTAATCAACAGCCTCATCAACGGTGCGTCGGTCGGATCGGTTGTAAAGGCACACAGAGTAATCGAAGCTGTGCCGTCAAACCGATCTTCCTGAACGATTACAGCCGGACCAGGTTTGCCCGCATAGTTGTTGCCGCCCGAAACGGTCCAAATTTCCCCGCGTTTCATGGCGAGTCAGCGATCGACACCTCGTCAATGAATCCTTGGTCGGCGGCCTGAAAGTCGCTCTTGGCGATAGCACGCGATTGCTTCCGGGCCGCAGCGACGAAGGATTTCGCACGCACATCGGGCACCCAGATCTGTACGGGTCGAAGGCCTTGCGCGCGCAGGCGACTGCGGTGATTGCGAACCTTATCGCGCGTGGATGGCGTAGTTTGAGACATCACGGTCTCCGATAGGTTACATGTAACCTATCATACCCCCATATGATCATCCTCGCCAACTGCGTTGGTTTGGCAGAGGGAGCCCGCGAATCGCCCCCGCCATCAACGTTCAAACTGCCTGAATCCGCTGTACTTCCATGGCCGTAATGCCAGCACGAATGCCGCCCCGTGACGGCCGTCGCGGGGGCCGCGATCCCGCTCGATAATGTCTGCGCACTGACGCGCGGTATTGCGCAGCGCCAGCTTCAGTTCGCCCAAGGCCGTTTCCGAAACTTCCCCGCCGTGGAACACGAACTCTTCATTCGATCCGGCAAACTGGCCGGACATAAATTCGCGCAAAAGCTTCTGATGGATATACCGCTGCACCGGGCCGCCCGCGCGCCAGCTGAAATGGCGGTTGACCAGCAAGCGCACGCGATTTTTCGGCTGCAGTTCAATCACCTTCAGTTCATCCAATTTGTAGAAGTGTCTCAACACTTCGCGCTCGGCAAATTTATACGTTCGCACGATGTCTTCAATTGGGGCGCGGTTCAGCACCAGCCAGGCAATGAGAAAGAGCCTCGGGTCCGCCACAATCTCGTGCTCCTGCGCCACTGTGAGCTGATTGGCAGCGGGCCGATCGCGCGCCTGCACCAGGATTTCAGCCAAGCTGCTTTCCAGCAGCTCACAGATTTGGTCCACCCGCTTGAGCGATAAGTCGCCGGCGGAAAAAAGACGTTTGACGCTCGCGATGCTCAAGTGAAGTTTCTACGCAACGGCCGCATAGGTGAGTCCGCGCTCGCGCAGAGCCCGCTTCAATTCCGCCACGATCAATGATTGCTCTGCCATGACGCCTCGCGTGTTATACCGAAAAAGGTATCACACGGCGATACCTTTGGGGTCTTTTTACGGGCCTATTGCGATGAAGGTTGCGCGTATTGAGCCTCCCCTCTAGCGTACCGCCAACTGCAACGGAGGGCCTATGCGTTTCATCAAAGTGCTATTGGGATTGGCGTTGATCGTAGGAATGAGCGGATGCGCGGAACTGGCTTGCCTCTCCGGCTGCCAACGTCACGCCCAAAACTCCACCAGCCTGGTGGATTTTCTCTACCCGAACGGCAGCCCTCCGCCCGCTCGGGATGCACAGCCGCAACTGCATTTACCGCTGCGCGTCGGACTCGCCTTTCTACCCGCGAACGGCGATGCGCGCATCGGACCCGATGCCGCACACGAGGAGGAGCTGCTGCAGCTCATCCGCCAGCGCTTCATTTCCCGTAGGTTCATCGCCGAGATCGTCGTCATCCCGGACTACTATCTTGGAGGCAAACGCGGCTTCGAAGGACTGGAAGGAGTACAGCGACTTTACGGCATCGATCTGATGGCGCTCGTATCCTACGATCAGGTCGCCCACGAAGATGATAACAACTGGTCCTTGGGCTACATGACCATTGTCGGCGCCTACGTGCTGAAAGGAACCCGCCATGACGTGTCGACGCTGGTCGACTTGGCGGTGGTGGACCCTGCTACGCATTCACTGGTGCTGCGCGCGGGCGGATTCGATACCCGACATGGCACCGTGACGCTGATCGACGAGAACAGGCGGTTGCGGGAAACGGCGACCGAGGGATTTTCCGCGGCCACCCACCAAATGATCGATCACTTCGATGGCGCCCTCACGACCTTCGAGAATGATGTGCACGAGGGCAAAGCCAACGTGAAAGTCGTATCAAACCACCGCGGCTCAATGATGGGCGGCGGGGGCGGCGGGTCATTGACCTGGTGGGCAGTGCTCGTGCTCCTGCCGCTGACGCTAATCCGCGCCCGAAAGCTCGCGGGCGCCTAGTGCGCCCGCACCTGGCTCTTCACCCGGCTCGAGCGCCGCTTCTTGTCACCCGCAATCGCTTCCGGCGGCTTCACCGGATCCGGCGGCGCCGGCAACGCCACCGGCATGTGCGTGAGCGCGACTTGCAGCACTTCATCGATCCACTTCACCGAGCGGATATCGAGCTTTTCCTTGATGTTGTCAGGAATCTCCGCCAAGTCCTTGGTGTTGTCGTCCGGTATCAGCACCGTGGTGATACCGCCGCGATGCGCCGCAAGGAGTTTTTCCTTCAGGCCCCCGATCGGCAGCACTTCTCCGCGCAGCGTGATCTCGCCCGTCATGGCGACATCGGAGCGCACGGGGATCTTGGTGAGAGCGGAGATCAAAGCGGTCGCCATGCCGACGCCGGCGCTCGGGCCGTCCTTCGGGGTGGCGCCTTCGGGCACGTGGATGTGCACGTCGGCTTTTTGATAAAAATCGACGTCCAGGCCCAGCATGGCCGAGCGGCTGCGCACCACCGTCATCGCCGCCTGAATGGATTCTTGCATTACTTCGCCCAGCTGGCCGGTATGCGTGAGCTTGCCCTTGCCGGCCACGACAGCGGCCTCGATGGTCAGCAACTCGCCGCCCACCTCGGTCCACGCAAGGCCGGTAACCTGGCCGACGCGATTGCTCTCTTCTGCCTTGCCGTAGCGGAAACGGCGAACACCCAGGTATTTATCCAAGTTGTTCGAATCCACCGTCACGGTCTTTTCCGCCGGTTGGAGCAGCAGCTGTTTCACGGCCTTGCGGCCGATCTTGGAGATCTCGCGCTCTAAGTTGCGCACGCCGGCTTCGCGCGTGTAGTAGCGGATCATGTCGTGGATCGCAGGGTCCGCCAACACGAGTTCGCCGTCCTTGAGCCCGTTCTGCTTGATCTGTTTGGGTAGCAAGTAGCGGCGTGCAATATTGCTCTTTTCATCCTCGGTGTAGCCGGGGATGCGGATGACTTCCATGCGGTCCAGCAGCGGCGCAGGGATATTCAGGCTGTTCGCCGTGCACACGAACATCACTTCGGAGAGATCGAAATCCACTTCCAGATAATGATCGTTGAAGGTGCTGTTCTGTTCGGGATCGAGCACCTCGAGCAGCGCCGAGGAAGGGTCGCCGCGAAAATCGGTCGACATCTTGTCGACTTCGTCGAGCAGGAACAGAGGATTGCGCACCCCGCACTTGGCGAGGTTCTGAATGATCTTGCCGGGCATGGAGCCGATGTAGGTACGGCGATGTCCGCGGATTTCCGCCTCATCGCGGACGCCGCCCAAGGACATGCGCACGAACTTGCGGTTCGTGGAACGCGCCACGCTTTGTCCTAAAGAGGTCTTGCCGACGCCCGGGGGACCGACCAGACAGAGGATTGGGCCGCGCAAATTCTTGACGCGCTGCTGCACCGCCAAGTACTCGACGATGCGCTCTTTGACCTTTTCCAAACCGTAGTGATCGGCCTCGAGCACTTTCTCGGCGGCCGCGATATCCAAGTGCACCTTGCTGCGCTTCTTCCAGGGAGATTTCACCAGCCAGTCGATGTAATTGCGTACCACGGTGGCTTCCGCCGACATCGGCGACATCAGCTTGAGCTTGGCGAGTTCAGAATTGGCTTTCTCGCGCGCCTCTTTCGGCATGCCCGCGGCCTTGATGCGCTTTTCGAGTTCTCCGATTTCGTTCGGCGCATCGTCGAGCTCGCCGAGTTCCTTCTGAATGGCCTTCATCTGCTCATTCAGGTAGTACTCGCGCTGGCTCTTTTCCATCTGCTGCTTGACGCGGCCGCGGATGCGCTTCTCGATCTGCAGCACGTCCATCTCGCCCTCGATGACGGCGAGCATGTGCTCGAGGCGCTTGCGCACGTCGGCAATTTCCAGGACTTTTTGCTTCTCGGAAAGCTTCAAGGACATGTGTGCGGCGACCGTATCGGCTAATCGGCCGGCCTGCTCGATGCCCGCCAGGGAAGTGAGGATCTCCGGTGGCACCTTTTTATTCAATTTGACATATTGTTCGAATTGCGTGATCACCGATCGGGTGAGCACGTCCATTTCGCGCTCTTCGTAGCGCTCCAGATCGGGCAGCGGCGTGACTTCGGCGGAGAAGAACTCGCCCTCGGTTAGCTTTTCGATGCTGGCGCGATCCACGCCTTCGACCAGCACCTTGACGGTGCCGTCCGGGAGCTTCAGAAGCTGCAGGATGGTCGCAATGGTGCCCACGCGATACAGATCGTCGGCCTTCGGATCATCGACGTCGGCCTGTTTCTGCGCGACCAAGAGAATGCGCTTGTCGGCTTTCATGGCCAAATCGAGGGCCACGATGGATTTTTCCCGCCCGACAAACAGCGGAATCACCATGTGCGGGTAAACCACTACATCGCGTAGCGGCAATACCGGCGTTCCGCTTAAAACCGGCGTTGACTCGGGGACATCGGCAATGGGTTCATCGCTCACTAGGCTGGCCTTTTGGTTGTGGCACGTTCGGCATCAAGTTCACCCGAGTACATGCGGCCGCCTGCAATGAGTTTCAAGCTCGGCTCAAAGATGGTCCGAACCCGTCGGGCGTCGCTGTTCCTCAACCGGAGCCACCAATCGAGTTTCCTCGGTTCGATGGACGATATACGGTTTGTTGTGGCCTTCGATCACCTGCTCGTCGACCACGACCTTCTGCACATTACGCAAAGACGGCAGATCATACATAGTGTCGAGTAGCACATTTTCCAGAATGGTTCGCAAGCCGCGTGCGCCGGTTTTGCGATGCATGGCCTTGCGCGCGACCGAACGCAACGCGTCCTCCCGGAAATCCAATTCGACCCCTTCCATGTCGAAGAGTTTTCGGTACTGCTTGGTCAAGGCATTCTTCGGCTGCATGAGAATCGAAATCAGCGCATCTTCATCCAGCTCTTCGAGCGTGGCGACCACCGGCAATCGTCCGACGAATTCCGGAATCAGGCCGTACTTGATCAGATCCTCGGGCTCAGTGTCGTGGAATACATCGTTGCCATGCGGCCGAGCATTGTGCTCGCGCACCTCGGCGACGAAGCCGATGCCGCTCTTGTGGGTGCGGTTCATGATGATCTTTTCAAGACCGGCGAACGCACCGCCGCAAATGAACAGAATATTGGTGGTATCGACCTGCAGGAACTCCTGCTGCGGATGCTTGCGTCCGCCCTGCGGCGGCACCGAGGCGATCGTACCTTCGATCAGCTTGAGCAGCGCTTGCTGCACGCCCTCGCCCGACACGTCGCGCGTGATGGACGGGTTGTCGGATTTGCGCGAAATTTTGTCGATTTCGTCGATATACACGATGCCGGTTTGCGCTTTTTCGACGTCGTAGTCGCACTTTTGCAGCAACTTCTGAATGATGTTCTCGACGTCCTCACCCACGTAGCCCGCCTCGGTCAAGGTCGTGGCGTCCGCGATCGTAAAGGGGACGTTGAGCAATCGCGCCAGGGTCTCGGCCAGCAAGGTCTTGCCCGAACCGGTGGGCCCGATCAGCAGGATGTTGCTCTTGGCAAGTTCCACGTCATCGCGGGAGCGCACGCCCTCGGCGCCGCGGGTCTGCAGCCGCTTGTAATGGTTATAAACGGCGACCGACAGCACGCGTTTGGCGCGTTCCTGGCCGATCACATATTCGTCAAGTACTTTCTTGATTTCTTGAGGCTTGGGGAGCTTGTCCCGGGTGCGCTCGGCGCGCTCTTCCAGCTCTTCCCGGATTATGTCGTTGCACAGCTCGACGCACTCGTCGCACACGAACACGCTCGGCCCGGCGATGAGTTTTCGAACCTCGTGTTGGCTCTTTCCACAGAAAGAGCAGTACAACAGCTTGCCATCGTCATGTTTGCCGCGCGAATCTTCGCTCATGCTGTCCTCAAATTGGCCGTGCCGCCGCCCTTTCGAAGCCCGACAACACAGCTACAGTAGTGACTATATAGCACCCAGCCGACCCCACGCAAAGATAAGGTCCTTCAGGGCGTGACCCGGTTCCGCATATGTCGCGTTGGGCCAAATACAGGGGTCACTTAGGCCTTTACGGGGAGTTCGCCGCGCTTTTCCAGCATGGAATCCACGATTCCATAGGCGCGGGCTTGCTCGGCGGTCATAAAGTTGTCCCGGTCGCTGTCGGCCTTGACGCGCTCGACGCTTTGACCGGTGTGCTTGGCCAAAATGGCGTTCAGCCGGGTTTTGGTCTCCATGACGTCGCGCGCATGGATGTCGATATCCGAGGCTTGGCCTTGAAAGCCGGCGGAGGGTTGGTGAATCATGATTTTCGAGTTGGGGAGCGAGTAGCGCTTGCCCGCGGCGCCGCCGGCCAACAGAACCGCGCCCATTGAGGCGGCTAGCCCGATGCACGTGGTGCTCACGTCCGGCTTGATGAATTGCATGGTGTCGTAGATCGCCAGGCCCGCACTCACGGAACCGCCGGGCGAGTTGATGTAGATCGCGATATCTTTGTCCGGGTTTTCCGCTTCCAGAAATAACAGCTGAGCCACGATCAGGTTCGCCATATAGTCTTCGACCGGACCCACGATGAAAATCAACCGTTCCTTCAAAAGCCGCGAATAAATATCGTACGCGCGCTCGCCGCGAGCGGTCTGCTCCACCACCATCGGGACCAAATTCAGCGCGCGTGTGCTCATGAATAAACTGCCTTTCGTATTTCCGTGAAACTAGCCACTCGTTTGTGAGGCCTTCATACCATCATTTCAAGAGATTTGCCGCGTCAGGCCTCGAAGTTCATCAATTCTTTGAAGGTCGACTTCACCTCGCGCACCTTAGCATGGTCGAGAATCCAGTCCACGGCCTGGTCTTCCAGCGTCAAGCTCTCCACCTGCCGCATGGCTTCGGCATTTTGCAGATAGGCGCGCTTCATCGCGGCGGCATCGCCGTACGCGGCTACCATTTCGTCCAACCGCTCGTTCACACGCGTGCGGTCGACGACCAAGGCCTCGCGCCGGATGACATCGTTCAACAGCAGTCCCAACGTCACTCGGCGTCGGGCCGGCTCGACAAAGGCATCGCGCGGCGGCGCCTGCGATGCATCCTTGGCGCCCGTGCGGCGCATGGCTTCCACTTGCATGTCCTGAATCTGGCTCTCGATGAGCACGTTCGGCACTTCGGTCGGATTGGCGGCATACAGCTTTTCCATCACCGTCGCCTTGTTGCGGTTACGAAGCGCCTGCTCCAGCTCGCGGCGCATGTTGGCGGCCACATCCTCGCGCAGCTTCTCCAGGCCGCCCTCGGTCACGCCGAAAGCCTTGCAGAACTCTTCATCGACTTCCGGCAGCACCGGCTCCTCGACGCTCTTCACTTCGGTTGCAAAGCGAGCCGATTGGCCTGCCAGCTCGGCCGCGCGGTAGTCGGCTGGGAAATTGACCGTGACTTCGCGTTTTTCCAAGGGCTCGGCGCCAACCAGGCCCTGCTCGAGTTGCGGCAGCATGCGGCCTTCGCCCAAGACGATGGCAATGTTTTCCCCCTTGCCGCCGGCGAAGGGAGTCCCCTCGATGGTGCCTTCGAAATCGATGGTGACCTTGTCTCCGAGTTGAGCAGGTCGCGTGACCGGCCCGTATTTCATCTGCTGCTTGCGCAGCCGCTCGATCATGGCATCGATGTCCGCCTCCGTGACGTCCGCCACGACGCGGTCAACCTCGAGGGAGTCCATCGGCTTCAGCTCGAGCTCGGGAAATACCTCGAAAGTGGCTACATACTTAAGATCCTGCCCCTCGCCCATGCTCTGCGGCTCGATGCGCGGATTGCCGGCCGGGGCCAGCTGATTTTGAGTCACTGCCTCGGCATAGCTCGACTGCAGCAGCTCCCCGATCACTTCGCGGTGAACCTGGCTGCCAAATTGCTGGCGAATGACCTTCAGCGGCGCCTTGCCCGGACGAAAGCCGTTCAACCGCGCCGTGCGGCTGATGGTTTGAAGACGCGCGGCCATTTCCGCAGCTATGCGCTCGGCCGGCACCTGCACTTGCATTCGGCGCTCTAATTTGCCGATACTCTCGACGGAAACCTGCATGACTATCCTCTGTGGGTTTAGGGGTGGGCGCATTGGTGCGAAAGGCGAGACTCGAACTCGCACGGGTTACCCCACCAGATCCTAAGTCTGGCGCGTCTACCAATTCCGCCACATTCGCAAGAATTCAGCCCCCAAGTATAGCTAACGGGGTTCGCTTTCGCGAACCAGAAGGCGCGCCACCTCTCTTAAGGCTGGAAGACCATTTTCCAACATGAAATAAAGCGGGCTGTCGCCATCGAAGGGCAGCCTCGCATCCGGCGAATGCACCCATGCCCAGGCACGATCCACAGGTCCGGACTCCGCGGTGAGGGAGTACTGAATGCTGGCAATCAGCGCCGCTCTTTCCTGCTGGCTCGCGGACAGTCGGGGGGCTTGACCCAAGCGGTAGCGCTCGAGCACCTGCGGGGAGGGAATCTTGAGCAACCGGCATTGCTGGAGGGGCGACAGCTCCCACGCATCGGCAATCGCAAAAAACCGTTTCAAGGCGGTGGTACTGGTGTGGCGCGCCGAGCGGCGACTCGGCGGCTGAAGCACCAATCGCGGGCCGGTACGGATCTTGGTGGGCAACGCGGTTCTCATGGCAACCCATTAGCATACTCCCTAAAAAGCAGGCCGCTTGCTATCATGGGGGGTGCCCAAGACCTTCGCCGAAAGGCTAGCCCACGCGCAGTGCACCAGCGGCAGCCTGGTGTGCGTCGGGCTCGATCCCGACCCTGCCAAGCTCCCCAAAGACCTCGCCGACAGCCCGTTGCCGCTGTACGCTTTCAATCGGCGGGTGATCGATGCCACTCGCGGCCTGGCGGCCGCTTACAAGCCGCAGATCGCCTTCTACAGCGCCGTGGGCGCCGAGGAAGAGCTGGTACTGAGCATCCGATACATCCGCGATCGGGCCCCCAACGCCTTGATTGTCTTGGATGCCAAACGCGGCGACATCGGCAATACCGCCGAGGCGTATGCACACGAGGCCTTCGATCGCTACGGCGCCGATGCCGTGACGGTCAACCCCTACATGGGAGCGGATTCGGTGCAGCCTTTTTTGACGCGCCCAGACCGGGGCGCTCTGCTGCTCTGCCGCACGAGCAATCCCGGGGCGAAGGATTTCCAGGACCTGCGCTTCGAGGGGCTGCCCCTCTATCGCCACGTCGCACAGCACGCAGCGCAACATTGGAACCGGCATGGCAATCTCATGCTGGTGGTGGGCGCCACGGTGCCGCGCGAAATGGCGGAGTTGCGTGCGGCACACCCCAACCTGCCCTTCCTGGTCCCTGGAATTGGCGCCCAAGGCGGGGATCTGAAAGCGACCCTCACCGCAGGTTTGGATGCCCAGGGCTTTGGCCTCCTGATCAGCGCCTCGCGCAGCATTATCTACGCCCGGGGCGGCGAGGAGGCAGCCATCCAGGCCGCAGCAGCGAAGCTCCACGAAGAGATCAATGCAGAGCGGCCCGTGGCCGCACTTCGCTTCAAAACGCGCTCTTGACTACGCCCCCATCGACGCGCAATGCCGCCCCATTGGTCGCACCAGCCACAGGGCTCGCCACGTAAGTCACCATGGCAGCCACTTCCTGAGGCGTCGCGAAGCGCTTGATCAGCGAAGTCGGGCGTGCGGTTTTGAAGAAGTCATCTTCGACGCTTTTAGCGGTTTTGCCTGATTTGGCGGCCCAGTCGCTCACGAAATCTCCCACGCCGCGCGACAAGGTGGGGCCGGGCAGTACGCTGTTCACGGTAATGCCGGTTCCGGCAGTCGCTTCGGCCAACCCGCGGGCGACCGCGATTTGAGCGGCCTTGGTCATGCCGTAGTGGATCATTTCGGCTGGAATCTGCATGCCGCTCTCGCTCGAAATGAAAATGATGCGGCCCCAATTGCGCTTGCGCATGGCGGGCAGATACAGACGCGCGAGGCGCGCGCCGCTCAACACGTTCACATCAAAAAATCGCCGCCATTCCTCGTCGCTGATTTCCTCAAACGGCCTGACTTCAAAGATTCCCAGGTTGTTGATGAGAATCTCTACCTGCGGGAATTGCGCCACCAGCTTGTCCGCCACCGACGCCGAACTTAAATCCCCGGCAAATCCCAGCACATCACCGCCGGTCGCCGCCTTCATGGCTATCACCGCGGCATCAACCGCCTTTTGGGTCCTGCCGTTGACGATAACCCTCGCCCCTTCGCGTGCCAGCGATTCGGCAATGGCATTGCCGATGCCGGCGGTTGATCCGCTGACCAGCGCGAGCTTCTGGCTCAGTTGAAGGTCCATGCTTAAGGCGCCAGTTCCGTCGGCGCGGAGTTGAGCTTGTAAACCACACCATCCTTCATCACGAAACTGACGCGCTTCATGAGACTGATGTCATCGATAGGATTGCCGGGAACGGCCACGACATCGGCAATCTTACCGGCGCTCAAGGAGCCGAGATCTTTCTGCCGCAACAACGCGGCCGCATTCACCGTCGCGGCCTGAATGACGAACATGGTGGGCATCCCCGCCCCCACCATCAACTCGAACTCATGCGCGTTCTCGCCATGCGGGTACACCGCGGCATCGGTGCCAAAGGCGATTTTTACGTGCGCTTTGTAGGCTCGCGCCGCCGTGGCTTGAATCAACGGGCCGATCGCGGCCGCCTTCGCGGCGATGGTCGCCGGATAATAGCCTGGGATTTTTGCCTGGCGCGCGACGAAGTCGCCCGCAATGATGGTGGGCACAAAATAAGTGCCGTGTTCCACCATCAGCTTCATGTCCTCGGCATCCATGTACGTGCCGTGCTCGATGGAATCGACGCCGCCCACTACGGCGCGGCGAATGGCCTCGGCGCCGTGCGCATGGGCCGCCACCGCAAAGCCGTAGTCGTGCGCGGTGGACACCACCGCGCGGATCTCCTCCAAAGTCATCTGCGAATTATCCCCGCTCGCACCCTCATCGAGCACGCCGCCCGAGGGCATGATCTTGATGACATCGTCGCCCATCTTGTAGTGTTGGCGCACGGCCTTGACCGCATCCTCGGGACTATTGACGATCCCATCCTCGGGGCCTAGGTCCTTCATCAGGTCCATGCGATAGCCATCGAAAGGATCGGCGTGGCCGCCGGTCGAGCCAATCGCCTTGCCGGCGGTGAAGATTCTCGGGCCCGGCACGACGCCTGCATTGATGGCATTACGCAGCGCCGCAGATTCGTTTTGCGTGTCGCCTAAGTTTCGCACCGTCGTGAAGCCGGCCAGCAACGTGCGGCGCGCGTATACCGTCGAGCGGATGACGTAATCACTCAAGTTCCAGTGATAGAGGTCCACATACTGTGTGCGGCTGGTTTGTCCCGTGATGTGCACGTGGCTATCGATCAACCCTGGCATGCAAGTTTGTGTCTTCAAGTCAATGATGTTCGCCCCGGCCGGCGCTTGAGCACCGCTCACCACGTCCCGCACGCGGCCCGCCTCGATCACGACCGTGGTTTCGCCAAGAACCTTGCCGGCGGCCGTGTCGATCAGATGGCCGCATTGCAGCGCCGTGACGCTCAGGCTTGTCGGCGAATCCGCAGCAACTGCCGATGCTGTTGCAATAAGGACGGCGATTCCGGCGAAGCTCGCGCGCGCCGCGAGTGTTCGATGCTTCAAAAAGGGGTAACGCATTTTTCGTGATGATCCGATGAAAGTTTTAAGATGGGCGCGCTCGCCTGGTAAACATTGCAGCATAGGAAGGCGCCGCGTTCAACTCGAGACAGCCTTTGGAAAGCCTTCGCGGCTCAGTGGATTATCGCTGCAATGTAATCCCCTAACGCCAGCGAGGCAGTCAATCCGGGGGACTCGATGCCAAAAAGATTGACGATGCCGGCGACGCCGTGCTCCTCAGGGCCTGAGATCTTAAAGTCCCGCGTGGCTTCGTGCGCACCGGAAAGCTTCGGACGAATTCCTGCGTAAGCGGGGTACAGGCGGCCGGCATCCAAAGCCGGCCAATATTGGCGAATCACCTCCGCGAATAGACCTAAGCGTTGCGGATCTACCGTGTAGTCGACAGTGTCCACCCATTCGGTGTCCGGGCCAAAGCGAGCGGCGCCGGCCAAATCCAACGTCATGTGGATACCCAAGTGCCCCCCGGCGATGGGCGCCGGATAGACCAAGCGCGCAAAGGGTGAGGGCCCGGTCAGCGCGAAATAGCTGCCCTTCGCATAGCGCACATCAGGAATGTGTTGCGCGGGAAAATCCGCGATGGAGGCGGCCACCTGATGCGCATACAAGCCCGCACTGTTAACGACGATCTGCGCCCGCACTACCGGCTCCGCCTCCGACTCGATCCCTATTTCAATGCCGGCGGAAGTCGCACGCATCGAGGTCACGGCCGTGCCGTATGCGATGGTGGCGCCGGAGCTTTCCGCATCCGCCAACAACGATTGCATATAGGCGTGCGAGTCGAGGATGCCGGTGGAGGGCGAGGATAAGGCGCGAATACACTGTAGTTGGGGTTCGGCGCGCAGTGTTTGCGCCGCATCCAGCCATTGCAGATCGCAGACGCCATTCGCCAACGCGTTAGCCTCAATTTTTTCGAGCGTCGCCAATTGGCCATTCGAGGTGGCCACCGTGAACTTGCCGCAGCGTCGATGTTCGATGCCGCGCTCGGCGCAGTAGCGGTATAAAAGATCGCGGCCGGCCACACACAGTTTGGCTTTGAGCGAACCCGGTTCGTAGTGAATGCCGGCATGGATGACTTCGCTGTTGCGCGAGCTGGTATGCATGCCGAACCGGCGCTCACGTTCCAAAATCACCACCTCTCGCTTGCCAGCGGCCAACGCCCGCGCGGCTGCGAGACCCACGACGCCTGCGCCGATGACAATGCAATCGACATCGTTCAATGGGTACCCTTACGGTTTGACGGCCGCAGCCGCGGCGATGAACTCATCCACATCGGCGCTGGGGGTGGCAAACGAGGTCACCAGCCGAATCGTCACGCCGGACTCTGCCAAATTCAAGGGCCAGCGGTAGAACTTGAAGCCCTGCATTTCCAAACTGCTGACCGTGCCTTCGGGCAGCGCGACGAACAGCTCGTTGGCCTCCACGGACTGCAGCAACCGGGCACCGGGAACGGTTTTCAATCCCTGCGCCATTTTGGCTGCCATCGAATTGGCATGCCGCGCGTTATCGAGCCATAGGCCATCGTTTAAATAGGCCATGAGTTGTGCGCTCACGAAGCGCATTTTAGACATGAGGTGCCCCGCGCGCTTGCGCCGCCGCTCGAAATCGCGTGCCAGCCCCAAATCGAAGAAAATTACCGCCTCGGCCCCGAGCGCGCCGTTCTTGGTCGCACCGAGCGATAACACGTCGACGCCGCATCTCCACGTGGCCTCGGCCGGCGTGCAGCCTAAGTGAACGAGCGCATTGGCGAACCGCGCGCCATCCAGATGCATGGGCAGATGGTGGCGCTTTGCCACCTCGCTGATGGCGGATATTTCCTCGAGGCCGTAAACCGTGCCCCATTCCGTTGCCTGAGTCAGGGTAACCGCGCCCGGCTTGACGTGGTGAATGCCGAGATCTTCCGCATAGGCGATGGCCTTGGCCAGCTGTTCAGGAAGGATCTTGCCGTCGGAGGCCGGAAAACCGATGAGCTGGGCGCCGCCGCTAAAAAAACCCGGCGCGCCGGCTTCGTCGGTCACGATGTGCGCCGCTTCGTAGCAATAAATGGCGCCAAACGCCGGCACGATTTGCGACAGGGCCAGCGCGTTCGCGGCGGTGCCGCTGGTCACCGGAAATACGGCGACTTCGGTTTCGAACAATTCGCCGGCTCTGAATTGCAGTTGCGCGGTCAGGTCATCACCGCCATAAGAAGTGACGAAGCCCTCGTTCGCCTGATTCACCGCCGACATGATGGCTTCGCAAGCCGGAGCGACGTGGTCGCTGCTGAAATTCCGATACGAGTGTGCTTTCATCCGCGTTATCGCTCCCAATTCTTCGCCATGAATTCATAATGCTCTGCTTCGCGTTGCCAGATCGCCGCCTCGCGCCGCACCGTCAGCAACCAGATCCGCTGGGCCAAGGGTCGGCGTGGCTTGAAGCAGGGTCGCAACACGGCCACCGCGGCGGCATATTGCGGATCGCGCACCGATTCGTAGCGAATGGCATCGACATTCGCCAGCCGCGCCACCTGCGCGAAGCGCTGCGGTGCGGCGTAGTCGCGCGGAGCGGTCCAGTCAGCGCGTGCTCGCTTGAAAGGCGCTTCGGTGAGATCGACCATGCGGCCCTCGATGGCGGCGCGAAACACGGTTTGCGGCGAGGGCCCCAAGGTATCCAATCCATCGGTGTCCATGAGGAATCGCCAACGCCAAAATCCCAATTCGGCGCAGGCGGTGCGCTCCTTTTCCGCTCCGTACCAAACCCCCGGGTCGGCCGGCGCACGAAATCGCGAGCCGATCGGGGAGGTGTACCTAAAGGGCGTGGCCAGCAAGTAATGTAAATCCGCTGCAGCGCTCGGCACCGCGGGTTTGCTCTTTTCCAACAGGCGTTCGAGCACCAATTGCTCCTCGATGCTGCCGACCAGCCGCAGCGTCGACGCGATGTGCTGAGCCTCCACCGCTCGCCACAATCGCCGCGACGCCCGGGTGGCCTCAGAGTCGACCGCGTGCGGCGTCCAGATATTGGACGACACGTACCAACCCTTCTGTGCTTCGAATCAAGTCCGCCGGACGGCCCGCCAGCGCGCTGTTCTGACCATCGAGCCAACACCTTGCGGCAGAGTCGTTGGAACCGATGACGGCATCCAGCGATCGAAACAGCCGCACGAACAAGGCGCCGAGTTCCCATTCCTTTTTTTGCTCATCCAACGTGTATGTGCCGTTGGCCATGCGCGACACGGTAGAGGCGCTTAAGCCGAGGATTTGCGCCAGGGCCGATTGAGTAATGTCTAGAAACGCCGATGCGCGCAGAACCGCGCCGGTCAATACCACGCGGGGTTCGGGCTTAGGTGTGGGCAGCGCTCGCGGCATAATGTCTGTAGCAATAAATAATGCATTTACATTCTACAGAAATAAAACGGCAATGGCAAAAACAGCGCGGTCGGGCGTCAGTTGCTGGTCAATTGCTGGTCAATTGTTGGAAAATGCCGCTGTTCGAGGGAGTGGACCGCTTGCTGTTGAGCTTGATGTTCAGGCGCAACTCGTTGGCTGAATCGGCGTTGCGGATCGCCTCGTCATAGCCGATGACCCCGTCGTTGTAGAGTTCGAACAGCGACCAATCGAAGGTACGCATCCCGAGTTCCTGCGACTTGCCCATGATGGCTTTCAACTCATGAAACTCGCCCTTGAGGAGCTTGTCGGCGACGATAGGCGTATTGAGCAAAATCTCGATGGCGGCGGTGCGACCGCTGCCGTCTTCCTTGCGCACCAGCCGCTGCGAAATGATGCTCTTGAGGTTGCTCGACAAGTCCATCAGCAATTGCTTGCGCCGCTCTTCGGGGAAGAAGTTGATGATACGGTCGAGCGTCTGGCTGGCACTGTTGGAATGCAGCGTGCTCATGCAAAGATGGCCGGTTTCCGCAAACACGATGGCGTGCTCCATCGTCTCGGCATCGCGGATCTCGCCGATTAAAATCACATCGGGCGCTTGGCGCAAGGTATTTTTCAAGGCGTGATGCCAACTGTGCGTGTCGATCCCGACGTCTCGATGCGTCACCAGCGACATCTGCGATTGATGGACGAACTCCACCGGATCCTCGATCGTAATAATATGCCCCGCGGAGGACCGATTGCGGTGATCGATCATCGCTGCCAGCGACGTGGACTTGCCCGAGCCGGTCGCCCCTACGACGAGCACCATGCCGCGCTTGCTCATCACGACTTCTTTGAAAGTCGCCGGAAGGCCGAGCTCATCGAAGCTCGGCATATCGTTCGGAATGGTTCTGATGACCATGCCGACGTTGAGCTGCTGCATGAACACATTGACCCGATAGCGGGCCACATCGGGTATGGCGAGCGCAAAATTGCACTCGAGTTCTTTGGCGAACTCGGCGCGCTGACGCTCGTTCATGATCGACTGCGCCAATTCCCGCGTCACCTCACCGGTGAGTTTTTGGGTCGCTAGGGGCTGCATTTTCCCTTGCGCCTTCATGCTCGGCGGAAAATCCTTCGAGACGAACAGATCCGATCCGCCGGCGCGGGTCATCGCGGAGAGCAGTTTGATCATGTAAGACTTGGCTTGCTCTTCGCTCAATGACATGTACATACCACCGGATCTTTGCAAATCGAAGAATATAGGCGCTCCACCGACGTCGGGTCCGCGACGGAGTTAACAGCTAGCGCTCATCGGTGTGTAGGACAACGGCGCGACATGACGGTTCACTACCGCGAGGCCAGTTCGCCCGTGCGCCATCGCCGCGTGAATTCATGACGGTCAGTCTCGGTTTCCAGCTCCGTTGCCACTTGCCGCACCAGCTCCTCCAAGCTGAGTGCGCGCGAGGCGGCGGTCTTGACCAAGTGCTTGGCGATCGGACCGACGTATCCAGCCAATAGCCGCTCGATGCGCAGGACCTCGGCGGAGTCCAGAGGTTGGCTTGCGGCGGGCGGCGGGCTGAAGCGCGCCTCCGCCAGATGAACATGCGGCTCCGGCTTAGGAGCTAACTGCGCCTTCAAATAAGCGCACAGGCGCGCAAAGTGCGGCTCTCGGGGGAGCGGGAAGGCATCCATCCAATGCTGCGAACTCAAGAAATATTCGAGGCTTTTGGACGGCAGCACATTTTCGATGCGAAACGGCAAGATGCTTACCTGCTTGTGCACCGCGCGTTCCACTTCGCGGCGCACCTGCGGTGAGTCGTTGCTGCTGGCGGAGAAGACCAGAACCATGGTGCGCGCCTTGGAAATGGCATCGATGATCTCAGCGGCCCAATCCGTCGAGGGCGCGATGTCGCGCGGGGCGATCCAGCAATTGAGCCCTTCTGCTTCGACCCGCGCGACCAATTCCATGGCGCAGCCGTAATCGGGCTGCGAATAACTGACAAAAATCTCGCGCTCCATCCTCTTAGTTCCCCAGCAGGCGCATCGCCTTCTCAAGGCTCTTGCGCATTCGATCGAAAGAATGCGTGACCGACATGATTTCCGTTGCGCCTCGTTGCGGGAAATGTTCTACCGACAGATCGCCCCGGCTCACTTGATCCGCAACCTGTGCGATCTTGCGCACCGGGCGCACCACGAGCCGATAAAGAACCACATTCACCACCAGGAAGGCGGCGCCAAAAACCACAATCAGCAAAACCATGAAAGCACGGAACTCCTTGCTGGCGTTCGCCGTCGCACTGGCAAAGGGCACGGATACCACCTGCGCGGCCACAATTTCATTGGCCTGCCAGCCAAAGCCATTATCGCCGCCGTAACGCGCGATCAGGCTGCGCGGCGCGGCGGAAGCCGTGCTGTGGCATACGAGGCATTCGGCTTTGGCGCGGATCGGGCGCGCGAGATACAGGGTTTTGCCCATGGGGGTATCGCGTTCGCCGATCACTTGTTGAGTATGCGCATCGTTTCGGAATCTTTGG
>DASWUU010000198.1:0-2065 GCA_036401515.1 Steroidobacteraceae bacterium | reverse complement strand
CTTGGCGTATCGCATTCTCGCGCTCAATACCGAAAAAGCGCACAACCTGCGCGATCGCAGCCTCGAAGTCATCCGCATGGCGCGCAGTCTCGCCAAACGGCATGGTACCGCGAAAGAATCGCAATATACCGCCGAGTTCGAATCCTCAGAACTGCTCACCCTCGGCACGGTGTATCAGAAGTCATCGCGGTTTGCCGGCGGCGCCTACAGTCCCTTCTTGAAAAAGGTCGACCGGTTCAGTGAACGGACTTTGGCAGCGAGCCTGCGCGAGCGCGAAGGCTTTGCATCGCGCTTGCTGGAGATCGACACGCGGGCGAAAAAAATCATCGCGACGCTGCAGGCGCGCGGCTTCAAGTCACCGTACCTGCGCAACTATGTCGTGGCGCGCATCAATCCAGTGCGCTTTCACAAAGCGAAAAAAGGCGATTCCAAACCGCCCATGCCTCTCGCCGAGGCATTGACGCGCATGGCCGCGGCGGCCAAGAATTTCAAAGTCGAATCCGTATCGAGTGCAGATCTGGCCTGGGTGGCTGTGGGCGCCGGTGCGCATGATTAAGGAGCGGGGCAGTGATTGAGCGGCAAGTCGAAATCACCACCAACGATGGGCGCATGAACACTTTCGTTTGTCACCCGGAACGCGGCGGCCCCCACCCGGCCATCATTTTCCTGATGGATGCTCCCGGCATTCGAGAGGAGCTGCGTGACATGGCGCGCCGCTTGGGAACTGTCGGCTATTCCGTGTTGCTGCCGAATCTTTATTACCGCTCAAACGTCGAAGAGCTGGGCTCCGTGGTCGGCGAGGCCAACATCGCCACGCGCCAAAAGGCGTTGCAGCTGATGACGACGATTAACGTTCCCATGGTGATGCAAGACATTGACGCGCTCGTGGCGTTCGCTGCTGGGGATGCGGCCGCATCCGAAGGCGCGATGGGATGCGTGGGCTATTGCATGAGCGGTCCCTACGCCATCAACGCGGCGGGCCGCCATCCGCAACGAATTCGCGCTGCGGCCTCCATCTATGGGGTGGCGCTGGTGACCGATCGGCCGGACAGCCCGCATCTCGCGGCACAAAGTACCGACTCGCGGTTGTATTTTGGTTGCGCCGAGAAAGACCATTACGCACCGCTGGAGATGGTCGAACGGCTGCGCGCGGAGCTTGCTGCGAACGGCGCGAATGCCGAAGTAGAGCTATACCCGGCTGCTCAGCACGGGTTCGCCTTTCCCTCGCGCCCCGCGTACGACAAGCCCTCGGCGGAGCGGCACTGGGAGCGGTTATTCGCGCTGTTTGGCGAGGAGCTGAAGCGGTAATCAAGGCGCGGCTAATATGAACAAATGACTGTTGAGCATGAAGTAGCGCCCCGCCTTGCCGCAACCACCGTTCTGGTACGCGCACGCGGCTCTCAACCTGAAGTACTTCTTTTGAAGCGCGGCCAACATGCCCGATTCATGCCCAACGCGTATGTGTTCCCGGGCGGCGCGATCGATGCGAGCGATGAGAGCGCCGAAATCATTGAGCTGTGCGCGGGATTGGATGATCGGTCGGCCGCTTCGCGGCTCGGTTTGCCCTCAAATGGGCTGCGGTTTTTCGTGGCCGCTGTGCGCGAGGCATTCGAGGAATGCGGCCTGTTATTGGCTTATGGGCCGGCCGGAGAATGGGTGGACCTGTCGATTTGGGATGAAGCCCACGTGCGGGAAGCGCGCCTGCAAATATCCGCGGGCCGGTTGGATTTAGCGGCGCTTTGTGAAACGCATGGCTGGCATCTCGCGGTCGACAGATTGACCTTTTTTAGTCATTGGATCACGCCGCCCGGAAAGCTGCGTTTCGACACCCGATTTTTCTTGAGTCTGGCGCCGCCTCGCCAACACGCTTTCCTCGTGGGAGATGAAATGTCCGAGTTGGTGTGGCGCACCGCGGCCGAGGCCCTGGCCGAGCACGCCAGACACCAGCTGCTGCTTATGTTTCCCACCCGTGCGATCTTAAAAGAAATCGCCGCCTGCCCAGATATCGATGCATTGTTTGACTATGCGAACCGGCCGCGCACGATCGTGCCCATCACGCCGGTGC
>DASWUU010000197.1:0-5160 GCA_036401515.1 Steroidobacteraceae bacterium | reverse complement strand
GCAGTGTGGCCAACCCGACGTCGGCCCGGCGGGCGATATCTCGCATGGACGCATCGGCACCATGCTCGGCGACGACCTCACGCGAGACTTCAAGCAGATGGCTGTAATTCTTTCTGGCGTCGGCTCGCACGAGGTACCTTGACAAATGGATCAGTGATCCATATATTCGTATCAGTGATTCGGATAGCTAGCAGCTTCTGGATCGATGATCCAAATATACAGCGTTCGTGTACCCATTGGAACAGAGACGTTGTCCAACACTACGAAAGGTGAAAAGTCATGGGAAAGCTTAACGGTAAGGTTGCAGTCGTCACGGGCGGCAATAGCGGGATTGGCTTGGCCACAGCCAAGCGCTTCGTGGAAGAAGGCGCACACGTCGTGATCACTGGCCGACGAGATAAAGAGCTGAAAGAGGCTGCGGCTTTGATCGGGAGCAACGTCACGACGGTCACGGGCGACGTAACGCGCTTGGAGGATTTGGATCGGCTGTATGCCGTCGTGAAAGAGAAACACGGTCACATCGACGTACTCTTCGCAAATGCCGGCTGGGGTGAGGTCGCACCGCTCGCAGCGGCCACCGAAGCCCATTTCGACAAAACTTTCGACTTAAATGCGAAGGGAACGTTCTTCACAGTGCAGAAGTCCCTTCCCCTCTTCAAAGACGGAGGCTCGATCATCCTGAACTCTTCAGTCGCGAACGTAAGGGGAGATATAGCCTTTACCGCCTACGCCGCTAGCAAGGCAGCCGTGCGCTCTTTCGCTCGCGGGTGGACGATGGAGCTAAAAGATCGGAAGATTCGAGTGAATTCGATGAGTCCTGGCCCAATCGAAACTCCGGCACTGGAGAAGGTGGGCCTCACCGCTGAACAGGTGGAACAGGCGGTAGCTCATTTCGCCTCGCAAGTCCCGCTCGGTCGCAGAGGTAAACCTGAGGAAATCGCGGCTGCCGTCCTATTCCTCGCCTGCGATGAAAGTTCATACATCACCGGCGTGGATCTCGCCGTCGATGGAGGCATGGCGCAGGTCTGACCCCGGAGCGGTCCCGCGGCTGGCACTCCAGCGCTGCCAGTCGCGGGACCACCAACGTTCGCTTCGCGAATTTTGGTTCTAACACGAGTTAGGAGGAACATCATGAGCTACGCAATTATCGGCTTCGGCAATATCGGCCAGGCCCTGGCCAAGGCGTTCGCCCGCAACGGCATCGAAGTATCCGTTGCAACCAGGCGCGACCCGGAAAGCTTTGCAGCCGCCGCGGCTGCCATCGGACCCATGATCATTCCCAAAAAGCTGGCGGAAGCGGTCAAGGCGGACATCATCTTTTTGGCCGTCCGTTTCGAGTCGCACCCGGACGTCGCGAAGGCGCAGCCGACCTGGAAGGGAAAGACCATCATCGATGTGACCAATGCCTACGGCGTGCCCCCTGAGAAACTGGGAGGACAGCTGAGATTGGTGCGCTTGCGGAAAATCTCGGTTTCGCGCCGATCAATCTTGGCGGGCTTTCGGAAGGTGGACTGCTAGTCCAGGCGCGCGGAAATAGTTGGGGTCAACTGATCTTTAAAGACTTGGTCAAGTTCGACTGATGAATCGTGATCGCAGACATCACACGATCCTATATGAAAAGGAGAGATTCCATGAGCCTCGAAGAGAATGTCCAGACTGTGAATGATTTTTTTGCAGCAACCGGCAGCGGCGATAAGCAACGTCTGCTGGCGTTGGTTGCCGAAGATATTGAGCGGATCATTTTGGGCGAGGGCGGGCCACTGGCCGGTACGCACCGCGTGCACGCGGGATTAGCGGAGGTGCGTCAGAAGGCGTCTGAAGAGATAGAAATGACACATCCAAAGCCCCCCGAATTCGTGGCGCAGACAGACCGGGTTCTGGTCGTCGGCGTCGCAACGGGGAAAATCAAAGCCACGAATAAGAAGTTTGAGGACGACTGGGTCTTCGATATTACAGTTCTGAATGGCAAAATGACGAACGTCCGGGAGTATGTCGGCACGCAAGCACTGGCGCGCGCCTCGCACGCAGCACGCTCGTCGAATGCCCAACCTTAAAGGAGATTCCGATGTACGATCAATCCAAGGTATCCGAATTGATCCGGTTCGCACGAGTCGATGCGGGCTCCGCCGTCATCGACGTTTACCCAGGAGACGGCGACTGGACCCGTCTCTTCTCCGACATCGTGGGACCCGAAGGAAGGGTCTACAGCTTTGTGCCGGCTGAAGTCGCCCACTTCAAGAACGATCCTGTCGGCCGCATGCGGACGCTTGCGAAGGAGCCGGGCCGAGAGAACGTCGAAGCTGTCTCGGCGGACCTCGTGGAGATGCCGGAGGCCACGCAACCAGCGGATGTCCTGTGGTTGCACTTGTTCTACCACGATCTCCACACCGCGCTGATCCAGGCGAGGGGCGCGACGGCGGCCCACTTCAATCGAGCTGTCTACGAGCGGCTGAAGCCCGGTGGGTCATACGTCATCGTAGACCACGCCGCCGCCGTCGCCGCGGGCACGCGCGACGCCCAGTCGCTGCATCGAATCGAGCCTGCATCCGTTCGCGAGGAGGTAGAGGCGGCCGGCTTCGTACTGGACGCGGAAAGCACCATGCTCGCGAACAAGGACGATCCGCACTCGAAAAAGGTGTTCGATCCCTCGATCAAGGGCGAGACCGATCGCTTCGCCTATCGGTTCGTGAAGCCGTGACAGTGAGTCATCCACAGTGCATTAGCCAATTCCGCCCCCGCGGCCGCAGCGCCAAAAGAGGGAGTATCCGCTCTACAACGCGGTGACGAGCTGAACGGCATGATCTTCGGGAATAATGAGTCGGACGGCAACGACGGTGGACACTCGTGTCAAGACTTTGAGACTCAAAGGGTGTGGCGGAGCCATTCGCGAGTTTGACGCCGCAGGCGCTACCAATTTGACTATGATGAGATGCAGGAGGGGCGGCATCCATGACATCTTTGTTCGCTGATCTTAAGGCGCGCCGAAAAGCCGAGCGCGCAACGCTGATCGCGCGGCGCCTTGCAGCCCCCGCAGCCGATCACGCGCGCTGGAGTGCGCTGATCGAGGCTTCGTTGCGCGGTGGCTTCAGCCCGCTAGCGGGAATGATTGTGGGCTTCTGTTGGCCTTTTCAGGGTGAGTTCGATGCGCGGCCGTTCGTGACTGATCTGCTGAAACGCGGCGTTCGCGCGGTACTGCCGGCAGTGGTGGCCAAGGCTCAGCCGCTTGAATTTCGCGAGTGGTGGCCGGGCGCGGCGATGAGCAAGGGGGTGTACGACCTGCCCGTCCCTGAGGGTACTCCGTCACTCTCTCCCGACGCGCTTCTGATCCCGGCGCTCGGTGTGGGCTCGCAGGGTGATAGGCTCGGCTACGGCGGCGGGTATTTCGATCGCACGCTTGCCGCGCTCCAGCCAAAACCCATTGCAATCGGACTTGCCTTCGAGCTGTCGCGAATCGCAACCATTGAGCCGCAATCGCACGATGTGTTCATGGATTTCATCGTCACCGAGGGCGGTATTGAGGCCGCTGTGGCGGGTGGCCTCAAAAAAATCAGTGCCCAAGACTGCCAAGCGCGCGTTGCCGCGCTGGCCGCGGAACGTGGCCTGCCGCGACGTGGGTTGAGCGCAACGCATAACGGCTGCGCAGGCAATTAGATACAATCCAGTTGCCCTCCCAAGCGAGAACTTCGAAAGGTGGAACGTGCGTTCAGATATAGAAATTGCGCAGGCGGCGACCCTCAAACCCATCAGCGAGATTGCAGCCCGGCTCGGAATTCCCGAGGACGCGCTTGACTCGTACGGCCGTCACAAGGCGAAAATCTCGCTCGACTTCATCGACAGCCTGAACGAGCGCAAGAATGGCAAGTTGATTCTCGTCTCGGCGATCAGTCCAACGCCAGCCGGCGAAGGCAAGACGACGACCACGGTGGGCGTCGGCGATGCGCTCAATCGCATCGGCAAGAAGGCGGTGATCTGCCTGCGGGAGCCGAGTTTAGGACCGGTATTCGGCATGAAGGGCGGCGCCGCCGGTGGCGGCCTGGCCCAGGTCGTGCCGATGGAAGACATCAACCTGCACTTCACGGGCGACTTCAATGCCATTGCACTCGCCAACAACCTGCTGGCTGCCTTACTCGACAACCACATCTACCACGGAAACGAGCTTGGCATTGACGTACGGCGCATCACCTGGAAGCGCGTAATGGACATGAACGATCGCGCGTTGCGCGACATTACGGTCGCGCTTGGCGGTCCGGGCAACGGTTACCCGCGACAGGACGGATTCGACATCGTGGTGGCCTCCGAGGTCATGGCCATCTTCTGCCTTGCCACCAGTCTTAAGGACCTCAAGCAGCGGCTCGGCAACATCATTGTCGGTTACACCCGCGAGCGCAAGGAAGTGCGAGCGCGCGATCTCAAGGCTGCGGGAGCGATGACAGTTCTGTTGCGTGACGCGCTGAGGCCGAATCTCGTGCAGACGCTCGAGAACAATCCGGCCATGATTCACGGTGGTCCGTTTGCGAATATTGCGCACGGCTGCAACTCGGTGTTGGCGACGCAGTCGGCGCTCAAAATGGCCGACTACGTCGTGACTGAGGCTGGATTCGGCGCCGACTTGGGCGCGGAGAAGTTCATCGACATCAAGTGCCGCAAGGCGGGACTGAAACCGGCGGCGGTGGTGCTGGTCGCGACCATCCGGGCGCTCAAGTACCACGGCGGCTGTGATCTCAAGGAGCTCAATAAGGAGAACCTGCCGGCCCTTGAGAAGGGCATCGCCAACCTGGAGAGGCACGTGAACAATGTTCGCCACCACTTCGGCCTCCCCTGCGTAGTGTCGGTCAATCATTTCACCTTCGACACGGAGGCAGAATTCAAGCTGCTGCAGTCCAAGGTTTCGCACCTGCAGGTGCCTGTAATCTCGGCCCGGCACTGGGCCGAGGGTGGCCGCGGGGCCGAAACGGTTGCGCGCGCGGTGGTCGAACTCGCCGAACAGCGGCAGGCGGACTTTCGTTTTGTCTACGAGGATGAACTGCCGCTTTGGGAGAAGATGAAGGCGATCGCGACCAAAATCTACGGCGCTGCTGAAATCACCGCCGACAGCAAGGTGCGCAAGGAAATCAAAGAACTGCAGGAAGGTGGTTACGGACACTATCCGGTGTGCGTCGC
>DASWUU010000196.1:0-17272 GCA_036401515.1 Steroidobacteraceae bacterium | reverse complement strand
TCGTAGCGATCGATCAGTTCGGCGAGGCTGCGCGCGTTCCAGTCGCTTTGCAGTAACTGAAAATTGAAAGGCAGCTGCACGCCGTTCAGGCGCTTGCCGTAATAGGCCACGAGGCGCGCCAGAGGCAAATAGATTTCGCCGATCAGCACGCGATCCTCGAATTCGTCAGCCACCTTGCGCAGCCCCGCAACGATGTCCTGTACCTCCGGTCGGTCCGTCGTATAGAGCGGCAGCTGCGATTCAAAGAGCGGCATGCCGATCTGGTACGCGGGATTCGGCGGGTTATCGCGCCAGAGGTCGTCCTTGATCAGCATCCACAGCACATCGATGCGAAATCCCGCCACGCCTTTGGCAAACCAAAATCGCAGCACATCGTGCATCGCGGCCACGACCTCTGGGTTGCGCCAATTGAGGTCGGGTTGCTCTTTCAAGAATGAATGGTAGTAATACTGCCCGGTGGCGGCATTCCACTGCCACGCGCTGCCGCCGAAGTTGCTGAGCCAGTTGTTGGGCGGCCCGCCATCGGGTGCCGCGTCGCGCCAGAGATACCAATCACGCTTGGGGTTTTCCCGGCTCGAGCTGGAGGCCGCAAACCAAGGATGCTGGTCGGATGTGTGATTGGGCACATAGTCCAATATCACTTTCAGGCCGCGCCGCGTGGTTTGCGCCAGCAACTGATCGAAGTCTGCCAGCGTGCCGAACATCGGCGCGATGCCCGTATAGTCGGCGACGTCGTAGCCGAAATCGGCCATCGGCGAAGGGAAGATGGGCGATAGCCACAGGGCATCGACGCCGAGCTTCGCGCAGTAATCCAGCTTTTCGCCTATGCCAGGCAGATCACCGATGCCATCGCCGTTAGCGTCGCGGAACGAACGCGGGTAGATCTGGTAGATGACGCCGCTCTGCCACCAGGCATTTTTTTTCGCAAGCGGCTTGTTGCTCGGCATGGGGTCACTTTTTCAGCTTTGCAACAAGAGCGCAATAGGCGCAAGCCGTTGACTGCGGCGGCCAACAGCCGCATCGCGACACAAGAGGCGAAATATCTTATGCAGATGTGGTTATGACTCTGCGCAATCGAATATCACTCGCCGTATTTGTCGCCGTGCTAAAATTTTCGCAACAAGGGAGGGAGACCATATGTATAGGAGGTACGTTTTTCTAGCGGTTTTGGGTACCGCACTCGCGGGTTGCGCGGCGAGCGGCGGACAACGCGATACGTCATCCCCCGCTACAGTTGCGGCGGTCCAGCCACGGCTGACCACGCCCCCGGCGTCGGCCAAGCGACTGGTTCTGAACATGAGCGGTCCGGCTATCGTGACGCAGGCGAAAGACTGGCCTGCTTTCCAGGAAGAATGGCGAGCGACTTTCGCTGATCACGCGAAGGAGGCCGGCGTGGCCTTCGAAGTGCAGAAGGGCGAAGCCCAATCGACCGGGGAAACCGGCACTCTGCTGCAAGTCTACGTAAATGATTATCGGATGGTAGGCATCGGTGCGCGAATTTTTCTCGGCGTTATGACCGGCAACGCCTATATCGACGCCAAAGCCAGCTACACCGACTTGAACGACGGCAAGCTGTTCGGCGAGCGCGCTTACAACACGACGTCGTCGGCTTGGGGTGGGGTTTTTGCCAAGATGACCCCGCAGCAGGTGGATGCAATCGCGTCATTAGTTTTTGGAGAGTTGGTGGCGGCTGCCAAATAGCGCGCCGCCTCCGGCGGTTCACATCGACCGGCTCGGAGGCATTTGCAAAAAGCTCGAAGCGGCGGACGTCACTCACGCTTTGAAGAATGCCAGACCATCGACGGTGGGATGGCACGATGATTGGCTGGAACAATCCGGCAGCTGACTACCCGCTTGGCGCTTGCATGAACCCGAGATTGCGCGTGCCGGCGTCAAAATTCGCGAGGTTAGGAAAAATTGTCAACAAGTTGGCGTCGCTCACGCCGAACCAGGACCCCAAGGTCGCGCCGAACTGGTCCACCGCCATCGTCGGAACGAACCGGCCGCGGCCGACATCAAGCGGCCCGGGCGTCTTCAAGTTGGGCGGCAGCACGGGGGGCGTGCCATAAAACTGGGTACCGTTGACCGCGCCGCCGACGGCGAAGTGCACGCTGCCCCAGCCGTGATCCGAGCCGTCGCCATCGGAGTTGAGTGTTCGACCGAAATCGGAGACCGTGAAGCTCGTGACGTTATTTTGCACGCCCAGTGCGTTCATCTCCGCGTAGAACGCTGCCATCGACGCGGCGACATCCGATAGCAGCGGCGGCTGGGTGGTGACGACGGCGTTGTGAGTGTCGAAGTTGCCGGCGCCCACCATGAAGACTTGTCGTGTTGCACCGATGCCGGAGGCGTTTCTAGCGGCAATGACCCGCGCCACCATCGACAACTGCGCGGACAGATTGGTCTTGGTGGTCGCCGGAAAGGTTGTGACCGTGCTCGCGGGCAGTGACGCGCCGAAAATTTGTTGTCCCAGCAGCGAGCGGCTCACGACATCGGCATACGTGGCTTCGAACAGATTGGCGAGGTTGCCGTTGGCATCGGCACGCTGTGCCGTGGTCAAACTCTTCATGACCTTCTGGCACGCGGAGGAACCGAACAAGGGATTGACGATGCTCTGAATCGGAATCGCACCGCCGGTCGGCGAGATCGAGTAGGTGTCGGTGTTGAGTCCGGTCAGGAACAAGCTGTCCCCATTGGGGGAGACGCACGTGAACAAGGCGTTGCCGTTGCCTGCGGCAAACAGGTCGGCAATCCGGCCGCCCCAGCCGGAGGCATTGCCGACCGGTCCCTCGGACTGATAGAACGAGCGTTGATCGAGATGCGAGAACAATTGTGGCGGCAGGCTGCTCGCCGGCGCGGAGGCGTAAGCTGCGGCCGAGGCGATCGGATCGATCAGCGTCCCGATGTTCACCATCACCGCCATTTGGCCGCCGTTGAAGAGCGGCAGTAACGGTGCCAATGCGGGCGCCAGGGCGAATTGCTCGCCGCCTGCGAGCGCCTTGGCGGGCGTGAGCAGCGTCGGCGTCAACGCGCTCATGGCCGTCGCAATGGCCGGGCGCTGCTGCGCGTAGATCGCGTAGTTGGCGGCATCATACGGTACCAACGTGTTGAAATTGTCGTTGCCGCCGATCATGAATACGCAGACCAGCGCCTTGTAATCCGTGGCGCCCGCCGCCGCGCTCTCTCCGAGCGCGGCTAAGTTGAGCGCGAACGGAGGTGCAAAACGCGTGGCGGACAAGGCGGCCGCCATTTTAAGAAATTCTCTTCTCGATGCGGGCTTGGTCACGTGGGCGTCCTTACTTCTGAACGAGGTATTCGGGAGCGCACATGACCAGCGTCAGGGCGGCGTACAGGCGGTTGTTCGTCCCCGCCGATGTGCTCGTATCGATCGTGTCGAGCGCAGCTTGCATCAAGCTCAACGTCGTTGTAGAGATCTGGCCGGCGGCGATCAGTACGTTGAGTTCGGCGAGCAAGGCCGCGGAGTTACCGCCCTGGTTCACCAAGGGCTGCAGGGCGCTGTAGTTCCCCGGCACGCCGCCGATGCCATTGGCAATCAGATTCTTGATGAAGTTCATGTAGCCGGCGACCGAACTCTCGTTGGTGATGCCGAACTCGGGTGCGGTGATGGCATTGGTTTGCAGCGCCGTCTGCGAAGGGATGAATCCGGGTTGAAAGAAGAAAAAGACGTTCGGCGATTGCAGCGGGCTTTCACCGAGCTTGGTCGATGGGTTGGACAGATCTCCGATGCTCGCCCACGCGGTGGCATCGCCGGGCGCGAAATTCAGTTGGAAAGTGCGCGCCCATTGAATGAATCGCACCACAGGCTCACGCAATTTGCCGGCCTGCGGGTTCGACAGCAGCTGATCGGAGGTGGCTTCCGGGTCCGTCAGGATCGCCGTGATGATGGATTTCATGTCGCCCTGCGTGGACGACCAGACCGTGGCGACGCGCGAGACGTAATCGGGAGAGGGATTGCTGGTGACCAGGCGCTGGATGAACTGGCGCGAGATGAAGGGTGCGATGTTCGGATGCTGCGTGAGAATGCCGATCGCGGCCTGAAGCGTTTGCTCGCCATCCAAGCCGGCGGCGATGGTTTGACCCAGCACGAACTTCTCGGTGGTGTCGAATCCTGCCGGGTTATTGATCATGTCGGTGGCCGCCGAGGCGCCTAAGTAAGCGGTCGCCGCGGAATTCAATTTCCAGCCGGTGAATACCTTTGCCATGTTGAGCACGTCCGTCTGGCTGTACGTGGCCAGTGCGACGTTGGGGTCATTTGGATTCATGATCGGTGTGCCGTCGAGATTCAGCTGCACGACGCCGACGGAGAAGAGCTGCATGATCTCGCGACCGTAATTCTCATCGGGGCTGGTGCCGGTGACGGGATTGGCTTTGACGCTGTCTAAGAATGTCAGATATTGACCCATGGCCGGCGTGTGAGACACGGCCAGCAGCAAGTCGGTGAAGCTGCCGAACGCATTGGCTTCGAGTTGATCCAAATAGTAAGCGGCCGCGGCGCCCCGGTAGGTCAGTTGAGTCGCTCCGGTGTTCACGACGAATAAATCCGTCAGCGCGAGCATGATGCGCTGGCGCAGGACGTCGGGGCTCGAGATCAGCTTGCGCCACAATGAGCTTTGTACCCCCGTGGTATCGAACATCACCGAGATCAAGTTATTCGCTTGCATCCAATCGACGTTCGACAACTGCCCGGGTGGATTCACCGGCATCGCGAACTGCTGCGCGAGCCAGCCTTGGATGCCGTTCGACTGATTCTGCAGCGCTTGGATGTCCGCATCGGAGCCGCCGAAAGCCGCCTGCGCCAGCACGCGCGCGGCTTGAACGCGCGACAAGGAAGGGGCCGCCATCGGTGTCGCCGCTATAGCCGTTGAGCCGGCGCTCGAACCTGCGGCGTTCGATGCCGACACGACATAATAATAGGTGGTGCCATTCGTGACGCTGCCGTCGGTAAATGAGGTCGAGGTGGCGGTGCCAACCGAGGAAAACGGCCCGGCGCTGGCGGCGGCGCGACTGACGGTGTAGGAGGTCGCGCCCGTGCTCGATGCCCACACGAGGGTGACTTGGCCAATGCCGGCTGTTGCCGTCAGGCCGCTCGGCGTGGACGGGGCCGTCGCGGCGGGTGAATTGCCGCCGCCCCCACCGCACGCGGCCAATGCCAGCGAGGACAGCGTCGCGATGGGCGCACTGACGCCTGGTGTGCGCATTGCGGCATCGCGGGCCACGGTTGGGCTCAACGTGGTGGTGTCGCTCATCCTAAAGCCGGCTGCGTCATACTTCGCGTCATCCCTGGGACGTCCGTATCGTCATCCCGTACTTGGCTGGATAACGGCGCGGCCTCCCTTGGGTTGACACACTCACGCGCGGGGCCCGTCGTTCAGCAGCCCTATTGCCTTTGGCGGCTTTTTGGCGGCATTCTGGTTCTATTAGAAGACATCAAATCGGGGGATTCTATGAAGACAGGGACACGGCGCTCCGGCGTCATTGCGACGTTGTGCAGCATTTTCGGGTTCGCCGCGGGCATGGCACAAGCCGACATCACCATCGAGCGCAGCACCTCCGTAGAGGGCGTCGGCGCCATGGCGTTCGCGAATATGTCTGGCACTTCCAAAACCGTCATCTCCGGCGAGAAGTCGCGCACCGACAGCGACATGAAGATGCAGTCGAAGATCGTTGGATTCCTGGCGCGCAACGCCGTCGGCCCCAGCGCCGAGATCGTGCTGCTGGATCAGGACAAGCTCTACCATCTTAACGTCAACAAGAAGGAATACACCGAGACCACGTTCGAACAGATGCGTACCCAGATGCAGAAAATGTCGGACCAGATGAACTCCAACGACGAGAAGAAGCAGCAGCAGCCTTCTGCCGTCGACCAATCCAAGTGCATGTGGTTGCCCGCCAAGGCCGAGGTGAAGAAGACCGGAGAGAAGGCGCAATTCGCCGGCTTCGATTCGGATCGAGTAACCATCACCGCCTCACAGCCGTGCCAGGACAAAGAAACGGGAGCTATATGCGAAGTTGCGCTGGTGTTGGATGAGTGGATATCCACTGGGTTCACCGAAAACGCCGAAGCTCAGAAATACTACAAGGCCTATGCCGCCAAGATCGGGTTGGATCCCTCGAGCTCGCAAGACGCGTCACAAAAGGCGAAGGTTTTGTTCAGCCAGTACAAGGGCATTTGGACCGAGATCGCATCCAAGATGCAGAACGTCAAGGGCTACCCGGTGAAAACCAGCTTCACGCTCGCCGTCGGAGGCACTCAGTGCAAAGACTCAAAAGCGGAACAAGCTCAGTCGAACCAGCGCGACGACAGCACGGGTAACCCCAGCAGCCCGGCCGGCCTTGCAGGCGCGATGGCCGGCAAGCTCGGTGGTCTGTTTCACAAAAAGAAGGACGATGCAGCGGCTGCACCGGCGACGCCCGCTGTAGCACCGGTTGAGGTGCCGGCTGGAGACGTGGCCTTGATGACCGTGTCATCGCAGTTGGTTTCGGTATCCACAAATGCCGCGAGCGCCGATGCGTTCATCGTTCCGGCTGATTTCAAGAAACGGGAGATCAACACGCAATGAGCGATTTTTCGTCGCACACTGCCTCCGGCGAGAATTCAAGCAACCGTTCTTGTGAACCAACTCACAGTCGCACCCGCTGCAAGGCGGCTAGGGTACGTCATCGCCCCCCAAGGTCCACACTGAGTACCGTCATGCTGCCTGCATTCAAATCAAAGTTAGTCTTGAGTGGGTTGCTCATCGGCGCGGTGCTTGCCGGCTGCGTCGTGGCCACCCCGCCTCCGCGCCACGCCCACCATCCCGCATACTTGCATGCCTTGTCCGATTTGCGTGCGGCGCGTTGGCTCATCGAGCACCGAACCGGCGATTGGGCCCAGAGCGCCGATGAGGGTGAAGCGGTGCGTCAGATCGACGCCGCCATCGGGGATCTCAAGCAAGCCGCGTACAACGACGGCAAAAATGTGAACGACCATCCGCCCTTGGATGAGCATCCGGATCACGCCGGACGCATTCACGAGGCCCTGCAATACTTGCGCAAGGCCCGAGCGGACATTTCGACAGAAGAGGACAACGGCAACGCCCAAGGATGGCGCAATCGCGCGATCGGTCACATCGATGCCGCCATCGCCGCCGGGCGCCGCGTATTCCACGAGTAGGGTGGGCTAGCGGGCGACTGGCGAACGAGCCAGCGCCGCCGTAGCGCGCAGCGTTTCGGGATGACTTGCGCCCAATTGCGATTCAAGATCACGCGCTGCAGTTCGTAGCAGCTCCGGCCCAGCAGCATTGCCCATGCCGGCCAGCGCCTCGCCCCAGCGCTCCCGCGCTTGCGCCAATTCCCATACGTCCTCGGGAGCCTTGAGCCGCAGGTTGACGGCTTCCTCGAGGGGAGCCGCCGCTTCCTTGGGCCGATGTTCCGCCAAATAGGAACTCCCCAAGGTTTCGAGTGCCTGGGCGCGGATGGCATCGGCTTGCGCTCCCATCGTTTTCAGCTTGTCGATCAACGGGGCCAGCAACTGCCGGGCGGCTTGATAGTCGCTCGATAAGACCTCGAGCTGCGACAAGGCCAATTGGCTTCGTAACGCCAAGGGATGAGTCTCTCCATATTGTGCCAGCGTCGAATCGTGCAACGCGGTCAGCGTGGCTCGTGCCGCGCGGCGATCGCCGCTCGCCAGTTGCGCCTCGCCGATAAAGAGCTGAATCTGCAGCGCGGTGGGGCTGCCCGGCCCGGCATAACGAATCGCCAGCCCGCTCGCTTGCTGCAAAATGTCGATGGCGAGCGCCGGTCGGTTGGTGATGAGAAGCACCTTGCCGTAGTACCCCATGGCCGCCGCCACCGCCGCGGAGTCGCCGGCGAGGGCGCGTTCGCGTTCGATGGCGCTGCGCAGCAGCACCTCCGCTTCGCGCAGGTGTCCGGTCCGAAATTCCAACGTTCCCATGTTCGCAACGATGATTTGCGCGTCGATGCCATCGCCCAGGCCCAGCGCGCGATAGATGGCGTTGGTCTCGTGATAGGCGGCCAAGGCTTCGTCCAAGCGGTTGGCCGCGCTCAGGGTAATCGCGAGTGAATTGAACAGGATGGCCGTTTCCCGGTGATCGTGGCCGGACAGCGCAATGCGCTGTGCGATCGCCTCGCGGTTGCTCTCTACGGCACCGCTCAAGTCGCCGCGCAATCGTTGCCAGCGCGCGCGGATACCTAAACCCTCCAAGCGCTCCTCAGAGTAAGGCCGCGGCGAGTGGGCCCAAAAGCCCTCCGCTTGATCGAGCAGGGTCCCGGCTCGATCGGTGTGCCCGCGCAGCAATTCGATGGCGGCGAGCTTTTGACGGGCGTCTGCCAACGCCGCAGGGTCGGCAGCGGGATTGGCCTCCGCGAGAAAGGCTTCGAGCAGCGCGCCGGCGCCGGTCACATCTTCCAGAGCGCCATAGAGATCCGCGAGCGTGAGGACGATCTGACCGGCCAGTTGCGGCTTGTCCTGATATTCGCGCAGCACGCGCTTTGCGCTGGTGTCGATCATGGTCTTGGCGGTGGCTGATTGCGCGCCCTGATCCGTGATCGCGGTGCGAAACAGCTGCGTCAGGTTGTAACGCACGGCCTCCTCGCGCGCGGCGTCGCGACGCGCGGCGTCGCGCTCAATGGCCGCTCGATGGGCCTGCCATGCGGCTAAGCCCAAACCGACTCCCAACGAGAGGAAGATTGCCACGGCCGCAGCCGCCGCCCAGCGAAAGCGGCGCAGCGTGCGCACCATGACATACCAGCGCGCGCCTTCGCGTGCCTCGACCGCCTCGCCGCGCCGCGCGCGCTCGACATCGAGCTTAAGGGACTCCACCGTGGCGTAGCGGTGCGCCGGTTCGGCGCGCAGCGCCTTGGCAATGATGGCGTCCAAATCGCCGCGGATGAGCTTGGCGGAGAGCGGTGCGTTCGCGTCAGTCTCGGCCACTCGGCTGGCCATCGGCGCCGGTCGTTGCAAAATCGTGCGCATCGCCTGCAGCACAGGAGTCCCGGATCCCAACCAGGGGTGAGAGCCGGTAAGCATCTCAAAGAGCAAAAGTCCCAGCGCATAAACGTCGGTGGCGGTCGTGATCGGATCACCGGTCAATTGTTCCGGCGCGGCGCAAATGGGGGTCATGGGGGCTGCGGCCGCCTGAGTGAGTTGCGCGCGCTGCGCGTCCAGCAGCTTGGCGATGCCGAAATCGAGCAGTTTCACCCGGCCATCGCCGGTGACCAGGATATTCGAGGGTTTCAGGTCGCGGTGCACGACGAGGTTGCGATGCGCGTAGGCAACCGCGTCGCAGACCTGGAGAAAAAGCCGCAGGCGCTCATCAAGCGTCGCCTTCGTGATCGCGCAGTACTCTGTGATCGAGCGTCCTTCCACGAACTCCATCACCATGAAGGGACGCCCGTCGCGGGTGATGCCGCCGTCGTACAGGCGTGCAATACCCGCATGCTCCAAGGTTGCGAGAATTTGCCGCTCCGATTGGAACCGTTGCATCTGCAGCGCCGATTCGGGTTGCAGCAGCTTGATCGCCACGCGTTGATCGAAGTCGCCGCGCGCACGAGTGGCCTCGTACACCTCGCCCATGCCGCCGCGCCCGATCAGCCGCGTGATGCGCCACCCCTCGAGCTCGACGCCAACGTCGGCGTCGGGCGCGATCGGGTCCGCCGCGGGACGCGCCGGCGCGCGGAGAAAAGCCTCTGAAGCCTGGACCGCGCGCAGCAGGCTTTCGACTTCGGCCGCGACCGCGGCATCTTCTCCGGAGCGGCGCCGCCAGTGCTCGAAACGCTGCGCCTCGGGCAGATCCAACAATTCGTCGAGCAATGCAGCAACACGCTGTTTTTGCCGCGGGGACAGTTGGGCGGTCGGTGTATCGCTGGGTGGCATCGCTGTTACGTCGCTCTTTTTGTGTGCCCGTCCCGAGCTGAGTATAGCTCGCGGTCCCTGGGTTTATGCAATGAGCTCGGGGCCGGCGCTCATCCGGCGGCGAAGATGCGGTTGCACAGGGCGCCGAGCGCTTGAGGTAGCGCGTCGTTCGCGAGCGCGATATCGCCGGCGCCACCGCGGACTTGGATATCGCACAGCAGGTCGTGCTGTTGCGCGATCACTTCTTGAAGCGGCGCTTGCCATACGGCGGCCTCGCCAACGCCCGCCAAACGGCTCGCCGTCAAGGGCATCCGCCCGGCGATCCACGCCTCGACCGTGCTGCTGCCGAGGCCCGGCCGAATGCTGATGGTGATGGCGGGGAAACCGGCGGTCGAGAATTCACACGATTGCGTGTCGCCGGGAACGGGGCGCATCTCAGTCACCGGGGCCGAGAGAATGCCCGCGACGTCGTCGATTTTTATCGGTTGCCGCTCGCACGCATCGGCGCTCGGTGGGTGGGCGGCGGATAGCTGAGGCGCGCCGCTCGCGGAACTCGGCCCTGCTCCGTTGGAACAGGCTGCCAAGACATTGAGAGCGCATGCCGACAGTATCAGTCCCCCGGTCAGCGCCGGCATCGTCACTTCGCCGAGCCCCCCTGATCCTTCATCGACTCGAGACGTCCCAGGTCCATGTGGCCTAAGGCTTGCTCGAGCGTGCTGATGTCCACGCCATCGCCGGTCAGCTCGACTTGGAAACGCTTGGCGAGCATGACGGTGAGCTCGCCGTGTCTGGCGCGGGAGTCGTATTTCTCGTGAACGGAGCGCCCACCGATGGATGCATTCCGTTCGAACCCCGTATCGCTCTGAGAGGTGCTCTCTTGCTCCAACGCGCCGGCCAGGCCAATGAGGCCGGAGACCGCCGACAGATCCGTGATTTCAATATGCATGGCGGCGCCGTTGTCACCCTGGTACGTGCCGGTGGCGGACGCGGTTTTGACGCCGATGGCTGCTTGCGTCTCGCCGCGGGAGTCGGTTCGTCTCATGCCAGGGAGGTCTGGTGGCAGAAGCGCGGTGAGAGATTTGAAGTCCACCACCTCGACCCGATGATCGCCCGCCAAGGCGCCCCCGAGGGCGCTGGCCAATCCGCCCACGGCGGCCAGCGTGGGCGCGCTGTCCGCAGCGCTACTGGTGGCCGGCGCGGCGGATTGGGAAGCGGGTGGCGCCAGCGGCGCATTTATCGGAGCGCTGTTGGCTGCGCTCGTGGCGGCCATGCTTTGCTCTCCGGCCTTCGCGAGGTTGGACAGCGCGGCGGTGAGTCCTGCCTTGCCTTGGGCGTCCGTGCCGAGTGCACTGCCGATGATGTTGCCCACCGCCGCCGCGCCCTGCTGTTGTGCGATCAACCGGCTTTGCGCCGTGTCATAGCCCATGAGTCCGGCGTTACTGCCCATGAGCCCCGAGGCATGGCCGAAAATCCCGAGCGCCCCAGCCATGACGCCGAACAGGATGCCCAGCAGGATGGTGCAAATCACCACCGCGGCGGTATAGCCCACGGCTCGTTCTCCCGCCGATCGCATCACCACCGGCAGTCCCAGGTACAACAAGTAGATGCCGTAGAGCCCCGCGACGAACTGCAGCAGTCTTGGCATGACCGGTGAGAGCGCGAGCACCGAGCTCAAGTAGGCCGGGGTGAATGAGTAGGCGGCGACCTTGAGCGCCTGACGCGTGTCGCGCGTGCCGCCGAACGTGGGCGCCAAGCCGTTGATAATCAACCCCGCGATGAACACGCCGAGACAACCGAAGACGCAGCTGATGACGGCTGATTCGAGGCTGCTCACCAGCGGCATGCGCAGCGTGCCGCCGAAGGGCATGCTCACGCCGATCAAGGACATGCGAATGAACGTCAGCAGCGCAACCAGCGCCGCCAGCGGCAGGACATAACCGATGAAGAGCTGCTGAATCGAGGTTGGCTCGGAAGCGATCACCGGCCATTCGATGCGCGGGCTCACCAGAATATTTTTGATGCGCTGGAGTATCCCCGGTAGGGCCGTTTGTGTCGCGGTCCATGCGCTCGACGCGCCCGTGGCCGGGCCGGCCGCCACGGCGGCCGCGCCGGGCACGCCTGGGACGATGGGGGAGGGAGGCGGCCTCATGCTCGGGTCCGCGGCTGCCGCGGATTGCACCACCTGTCCACAAGTGCCGCAAAAGCGCGCGTTGGGTGAAACTGGGTTCTTGCAATTCGGACAATTCATGGGGTTCTCCTGAGGGTGGTTGGCGCAGAGAAATGGCTCACTCTTATTAAGACCAAAAGCGCGCGCCGAACCCGCCAAGGCGGTTCATTACATCGACGCTACGGCGCTTCGCCCTTGCCCGCTGCTATTTACCGGGTGATATGATTGGCTCGCCGTGACGTATGCCAGGCGGGATGAGGATCAATGAACAAGACGATCGGCATTGCGCTAATGGGACTGGGGTTGTCGGCGGGTCTTGTCGCAGCTCAAGGCTTACAACCGCTGAAAGTGAAGACCGGCCTCTGGCAGATGACACAGTCCGTGACCTGGAGCGGGGCACCGCCGCAGTACGCGGCAGCTTTTCGGAATGGGCAACACAATTATAAATCGTGCGTCAAGGCCAAGGACTTGGGCACCAATCCGTGGGCGGACGGGGCTGGCGTGAAGTGCACCTGGAGCGTTCTGAGTTCCACGGGCACCGACATGGAGGTCAAGGGAACGTCATGCGATTTCGGCAAAGAGTACCGGATGACCGCTGACGTTCATGGCAAAATTCACGTGGTTGACTCAGAGAACGGAACCGGGTCCCAGGACATTATTTTGAATGGCAACGGTCTAGTCGTTACCGGTCATGCCACCTACACCGGTAAATGGATTGGGGCGAGCTGCCCGGCCAATTCCGACTAAGCGCGGAGGCTCGCGCCGCTCAGCGCCTGCTGTTATTCGCGGTCTGCCTGATAGAATCAGGCTCATGACCGAAGAAGACTCGTTGCCTGCAGATGCGCTTGCACAATTGCAGGGCAGCACTGCCTCGGCCGACGTGCGCCGCATCGCGGCCGAATTGCTGCCCGCCTTCTATCAGCAGCTGCGGCGCATCGCGCATCGCACGCGCGCCCGCCTCGGCGAGGGTCACACCTTGCAGACCACGGCGCTGGTGCACGAGGCCTATCTGCGCCTGGGTCAATCGCGCAGTTTTGTCGACGAAACGCATTTTCTGCGGGCTGCGGCGCTCGCGATGCGCCACGCCTTGATCAACTATGCGCAGTCGCGTGTAGCCGTTAAGCGCGGCGGCGGCGGTCAACACGTCACGTTGTCGAACATCGCGGATCTCACCGTGGAAACCGACGAGGGCCTGTTGGCGCTGAACGAAGCGATGGGTCGCCTGGCGGAGGAGGATCCGCGACTCGCGGATGTGGTGGAATGCCGCTTCTTCGGGGGCTACGGCGAAGAAGAGACAGCGCGGGCGTTGGGGATGTCGTTGCGCACCGTGCAACGCGACTGGCTCAAAGCGCGCGCATGGCTGTTTCGCGAGTTGGGCGGAGCGAACGCTTAGCTGAAGATCCCGCATGGCGGGTTAGCGATTGAGTTTCGGTTCTTAAGATTACTGTTACCGGAGTGAACCCATGAGCCTATTCGGAGGAGGCGACCTCAATCGCCAGTTCATCGCGCGTCCCGACTTGGCCAAGGAGGAGATTCTTTACAAGTGGCCGGACATGACGATCCGGAAATTCACGCAAGTGACGGTCGAGCCTGATGAGACGGCGCTGTTCATCAAGGAAGGCAAGGTGGCCGGCGCGCTGCCTCCCGGACGATCCACGCTCGACGGTGCCTTGATTCCCTTTCTCGGCGATGTCGTGGATTGGGCGAGCGGCGGCAATATGTACCGCGCGGAGCTCTACTTCGTCGGCACGCGTGAGTATGTGAGCCTGCCCTTCGGCGGACCGATCGACAACATCGAAGACCCGGAGACCGGGCTCGCGGTGGGTCTGCGGGTGTTCGGTGAATACGCGCTATCGGTAAGCGATCCCGGTGCGTTGATCCTGAAGCTGGTAGGCACGCGCCAGGCGAGCAATGCATTGATCACCGACTGGGCGCGCGAGCAAATCCTCAAAGCGTTGCGCACGAGCGTGGTGCGAAAACTGAGCGCCGAAAAATGGCCGGTGCTGGGTCTGGCGGCACGAACCTCGGAGATCGAAACGGCTTTGCTCGCAGACGTCCAGGATCCCTTGGCGCCGTACGGGATCAAGATTACTCGCCTGGGCAACGTCACCATCAGCCTCACTCCGGATGACGAACAAACCTTGAAGGGTCTGCGCAAGGACAGCGCCTATACCCGGCTGGCGGGGAGCTTCCGCGAGTATGGTGTCGGCGCGGCGTTGAAAGGCATCGGTGAGGGAGCCGCGGCCGGCGGTGGGGGCGGGACCGCAGCGCTGGGTATCGGCATGGGCCTGGGCGGTATGGTCGGCGGTTTCGGCGTTGCTTCGCCGGGCAATGGGCAAGGCGGAGGGCCGGGCGGCGGCGGAGGGGCCATGCCGCAGCCGGGTACCAGTCCCGCGAGCGGCGGCGCCACGGTGGCGTGCGGCAATTGTCATACGCCCAACGCGCCGAGCGCCAAGTTCTGCGCGAACTGCGGCACGGCGATGGCGACGCCCAAGTCGGTTCACTGCACACAATGCGGAACCGCGGCTGGGCCCGGCGCGAAATTCTGCGCCAGTTGCGGAGCCGCTTTCACGTGAATGCACGCCCGAGCGCGCTGCGGATTGCCGGCGTCGCCTGGGCACTCGGCTGCGCCGGTAGTGCGTTGGGGCGAGCGGGCAACGGCGCCCACTCCGCGTCGAGCGGGGCTTCCAGCTCGCACCACAGCGGCGGTTCGTCCGTCGGCGGCGGTGGCGGCTCCTGGGTCGGCATCATTTTGCTGATCGTCCTGGTGCTGGTGATACGCGCCATCTATCGGCGCAGGACTCGGGGCGTGCCGCTCAACCAGACTCCGGCCCAAGCCGGCGGGATGCAAGCCGCACAGGCCGCACTGGGCGTTTTCAGCGCGGCGCTCGGCGCGAGCGGCGCTTATCAATCGGCCGGCGTAGGCACCTTGCGACCGACGTCAGTCGCGAACTTGCCTCCCGACCTCGACACCTTGCGCGCGACGGATCCGGGATTCGAGCTGGAAACTTTTCTGCAGCGCGCGGAAATGACTTTTTTCCTGGTGAAGCGCGGCATGCAGCGCAACGATGTCGCCGCGATCCGTCCATTTCTGAATGACGCACTGTTTGCCGCAATCTCCACGAGCATCGAGCAAAGCCGCTCGCAGCACCAACATGCCCTGTTGGAGAGCCTCAATGTGCGCGCCGTGCATCTGCTGAACGTGGAATGCAATGCGCAGGCGCAGCGCATCCAGATTCATTTCGATTTGGTGTATCGGGCGAAAACATTGGATGACTCGAACCGCGTGGTGTCGGACGAGCGCGAGGATCACTGCCACGCGGAGCGATGGACCTTCGCGCGCAGCGCCGCGGCGCGCACGCCGGTCGGAGGTGGGGTGGTCGCCTCACGCTGTCCCGCGTGCGGCGCGGAGCTGCAATTGACCTTGGACGGCGCCTGCGCCCATTGTCGGGCGCCCGTCACGAACGGCTCGGTGGACTGGGTCGTCAGCGAGGTGCAGAGGGCAGCCTATGTCGGGTACTCCGGCGACTCCTCGCTGGCCGTCGCAGCCGCCACGGTTGCCGAGGGCGTCGCCGGGCTGCAGGCTGCCGATCCGAGCTTTAGCCTCGAGGCTTTTCAAACTCGCGTGAAAGGCGCTTTCCTCGCGCTCCAGGATGCCTGGTGCCGACAGAATCTGGATTCAGGACGTGCTTACCTGAGTCCGGGAGCGTACTTCGCCTGGCGCGCACAGCTGGAGACGCTGGTCACTGAAAAGCGCCGCAATGTCATGGAGAACCTCGAGGTTCGCGGCATCCAGCCCATTCAAGTGATTCACGGCCGCGTGTTCGACGATTTGACGGTGCGAATCACTGCGGCCGCTGCGGATTACGAAGTGGATGCCGATGGCAGAACCGTGTTCGGCGATCGCAGCGTGCGACCGTTCACGGAAGACTGGACGTTCCAACGCTCGGTGGGCGCGCTCACGCTAAACAAGCCCGGCACGCTGGAGAATAACTGCCCCTGCTGCGGCGCTCCCGTGTCATTGAATCAAATCGGCGAATGCCGCTACTGCAAGGCGGCGGTCGCAAGCGGCAAGTTCGATTGGGTCGTGTCGCGCATCGAACAGGATGATGGGCTGACCGATGGCCGTGCCACCGGCGATCTCGGTGCGGAGGTCGTGCGCGAGGTAGGCGGCGCACTCGTCGGCGGCCTCTTAAGCAGCGTACTTGCGGCAGCGCTGTCGGCCCAGTCGCGAAACGTTTCAAAGTGAATGATCGCCCTTAACGAAGAGCGGTGACCACCGGCGGCTGCTCAAAAGCTGTTTCCCATAGCTGTTCGTGCCGCCCTGCCACGAACAGCCCAGGAATATAAAGTTGGCGTACGGCTTTATACTGCGTTGGAATCCATTTGGTTGCCTTGTCGGTGCCGCTGGGCTTTCCCTCGGCAGGTTTTCCTAGCCCGGTGTATGCGTACAGTGGCAATCGCAACAGCGCTTTGACCAGGAGGTCGACCTTCGTCCAGTCGTAAGGAAGCGCCAGTGCCAGGCGGGCCGCATCTTTCAAACGGTAGCCATTCGCAGCGGCGAAGGTTTCGATGGTTTTGAAGGCTTCGAATTCGAGCCACCAGCCACCGCCCAACTGCGAAGCTTGAGCCGAATGACTGCTGGCAAACCGATAGTAATATTGGCCGGTCGCTAAGCGCGTCGGTTGCGGCATCAGGATGCCCCCGGTTCCGCGGCCGCGATTTTCATTGAACCATTGTTCCGTATCGAATCCCTGCGCGATGACTCGCCAGTGAGGGGCAGCGAATTCAGCTGCGTTTGCTGCGCCGGCCGGCGGGCGGGAGCTCACTTACGAATTCCATCGTTTGGGCTCTTGGCGGAGAGCTTTGCATATTCGGTATTGCTCCTCAACGCCGTTTCGAGCTGCATTACCGACCCCAAGCTCACATACCTGTGTTCTCTTATCCGGTCGGCGATCTCGAATGCCACCGGGGGAATTCTGCGGTCTTGGGTGGTGCCGGCGAGGATGATATCTCCCGTGGGCTTAAGCTTGCGCAGATATAGGGCCTGAAATATGTAAGCATGTTTCTCATTGTTGGCGTTCGTGATATCCCGTTTATTCATATCGTTGATTGCATGGATACACTCGTGCAGAACAGCTGATTTGCTATAAGGGTCGGTGGGCCGATGGCGCAGCAATATCGTGTCGATGTCCTGCAGGTATTCAGCTTCGGAGCCGGATGATATATCG
>DASWUU010000195.1:0-17416 GCA_036401515.1 Steroidobacteraceae bacterium | reverse complement strand
ACCCTGCGACCCATTATTTTAGGACCGCGGCTTTTTTTGAAACCGCGGCGCCGAAATACGATTGGCTGAATCGTATTGTCTCGGTCGGCATCGGCCATCGCGAGAAGGGTGGTCCGGTCTACAGTTTGTTTGAAATCCTGTGAGTCGGATGTGCGAGAACGCTCGCGCGCTTACATTTGTTTGAACAGATGCGAGAACTGACGGCTCACCGCGATCTCTTCCCTGCGGCCTTTGAGCGCAACGGTCAGATGTCCCAATTCGTCGCGCTTCGCGTGCGTGATGTGCTGCGAGTTCACCACCGTGCCGCGGTGAACCTGCCAGAATGTCTGCTCGTCCAGTTGCTCCAGTAGTTCCCGCAATGGCATGCGGATAATGCTATCGCCTTCGCGCGTGGCAACGGTGATGTATTTATCCTCGGCCTCGAACCACAACACGTCGTTCACGGGGATGAGTTTGACGGTGGTGCCCGCCCCCGCACGTACAAAGCGCAGCTTTTCCTTGCCTCGGCCGCCCGACCCCAGCAACTGAGCAATGCGCGCTGCCATCTCGCCGGTGGGGTCTTCGCTTTCTGCCCGGCCTAATTGGTGGGACAGGCGTTCGATGCACTTGATCAGCCGCGCCACCTCGACCGGTTTTAACAAGTAATCGATTGCGGCGGTTTCAAATGCGTCGAGCGCATAGGCGTCGTATGCGGTTACGAACACGATGAGGGGCGGGCGATCCTTCAAGCAAAGCTGCCGCGCAACTTCCAGTCCGTCAAGCTGCGGCATGCGCACGTCGAGAAACGCGACATCGGGAGAAAAATCCTCAACGAGCTTCAACGCTTCGGCACCATTGGCCGCGATTGCCGCGCAGTGGGCGGAGGGCCAGTACTCACCGAGTTGCTGCGCAAGGGCCCGAGCGAGAAGCGGCTCGTCTTCCGCGATGATGTAGCTATGCTGAGCGCTCATCCGACAGGTCTGGACAGCAAATTCAGCGGTACCTCGATGGCGGCATGAGTCCCGCGCGGGGTACCCGGTTCCAGGGTAAATCGCGCCGAACTGCCAAAAAGCGACTGCAGACGGGCGCGTATATTTTGAATGCCGGCACCGGTGCCGGCATTCTGCGCATTGCCGAGGCCAATGCCGGTATCGTCGACCCACAGTTTCAACGTATCGGCGGTACAGTGCACGCTGACGCGGATGGTGCCGCCTTCACCTGAAGGCTCGATGCCATGGGTAATGGCATTTTCCACGAGCGGCTGCAACAGCATCGCCGGGAATTTAAGGCGCAGGCAGTCCGGATCGCATTCAAATTCGGTGGTGAGACGATTGGGCAGGCGCAGCGCCATGATGGCGAGGTAGGCCTTCAACAGCTCGACTTCGGTCTGCAGCGTCGCGGTTTCACTGCGCGCATGCGTGAGCGCGGCTCGCAAATAGCGAATAAGATTGGCGAGCAGAGTTCGCGCCTCCGCCGGGTCCACAGCGATGAGCGCATCGAGATTTGCCAGCGTGTTGAACAGAAAATGCGGTTCGATCTGCGCCTGCAGCGCCCGCAGCTGCGCTTCGACGGCCGCGCGTTCGGCGCGTTCCACGTCGCGCTTGCTTTGCGCGAGCTGCACCCAGCTAAAATTGATGAACAGTGCGATGCTGCCGGCGATGAGTGAGAACACGATGCACACGATCCAGACGTAGCTCTCGTGCAAGCTGAAGACGGCGGAGTCCCGGCCTCTCAAGAACAATTGCGACAGCAGTTCGCCGACAATAGCCCCGATGATCACGAGCCCGAAGTAGATTCCGATGCGCGAGCCGACGTTGCCGCGGAAGTGGCGCATCACGGTGCAGCGCACCGAGGCAATGAGCGCGAGTATGGATAGACCGATGCAATAGGAAATGACGAGGTTTGGCACCACTGCTTCCCAGGAACGCAGCAGCAACGCAATCATCAGCGCGATGACCGTATTGATGGCGAGCGTCATGGGCAGTCGGCGCCGCAAAAAATCGACAACCGTGTCACTGGTATCGTCGAACGGCGAAAAGCCATTGCTTTGCAAATTACTATTCATTGATGCTCAGCGTCCCCCCGCTTGAGCTCAAGTCTATCGCCCTTCGAGCTCCGACGCATGATCGGCCTGGGCGCTGCTCGCCTGGACCTGCACGTCTGCCTTGGCGGCGGCAACCTCGTCCACGGCAATGAGGGCAAACGGCATCAATCCTAAGATGAACGAAAGGGGTAGGGCAGCGAGGTTGATTGTTTTCATTGGTATCTCCGTAAGTGCTTAAGACCGTGGAGTTACTTTAAGCATAGGCTTGCCGGGGCGCGGCATTTGCGGCGGAAAGCCACTCGGACGGCGCAAGCGGGGTTACCGGGTCGCGAACGGCGCCGTGCGCCGCGTCGATGCGCCGGGCGGTGCCTTGGCCGCAACGCAGAGTTAAGATTCGATCAACGTTATGTCCATCGCGGCGGTCAGGGAAGCGCCCGCGGAAAGCACGAATATCCCCGGCTTGTCCTTTAAATCGCCGGAATATCCTTCTGGGTCCGTGACGCCGTGCCAGGGTTCGATACAGATAAACGGCGCGCCAGGTTTGGTCCAGATTCCGAGATAAGGCGCAGCGGCGCCCGGCGCAGCGGCGCCCCGCACGTCGGCGAAACCGATTTTAATAAGCGGCCCTTGAGCGGCGCCGTAGATCACCGAACGGCTTTTGATCTGGTCAAAGATAATGACATCACTTTGAAACAGCGAGTCGGTTAAGCTAAGCCGTCGGCCGGCGACCGGCGTCGCATGGCGCTGGGCGGTGAGCAACCCCGCGGCGTCGATCCGTCTAACCGGAGCGGGCTCGTCCATTTCGAAATCGATAAAATGTGCGGAACGCGGTTGTCCAAACGGCAGGGGCCACCGGAACCCCGGGTGATAGCCAAAGCTCGCAGGCATATCTGCGTCGCCTTGGTTGCTGATTTGCGTGATCACCGACAATGTCGTGCCGCTGATCACATACTCGACGTCCAGTTCAAAGTGAAACGGATAGACCTGCAGGCTTGCCGAGTCGGCACTCAATCGAAATTTCGCGGCGGACGAACTGGTGTTTTCGATCGAGAACAGCTTGCCGCGCGCAAAGCCGTGTCTTGGCAACTGAAAACTTTCTGAACCCACGCGGTAGGTACCCCCGGCCAAGGCACCGACAATGGGAAAGAGCAGCGGCGCGCGTCCGGCCCATACCTTTGGATCGCCGTCCCACAAGAGGTCGAGCGCCGCGCGATCTTTGAGCGACGACAATTGCGCGCCGAGCGGATCGATCTCAGCGATCAAGGCGTCGGAAGCGATCGATACCCAGGGGTGGGGTTGAGCCATCATCCGTTCGCCGCGCGGCCGGCTTCTCCACCGATGGGCAGCGACAGGGCCGTGACGTGGTAACACTGCTGGACCATCGGGTGCTCGATCATAGAAGCTCTCCGGGGACCTAAGACCCGGAGGGCTTTTTCACGGCGCCTGCTACCATTCATAGTTGATCGACAGTGCCATCTCGCGCTGCGTAGCGCTCTCCGTGATGGGACTCACGTCAGGGCTGCCTTTAAATTTCGAGATACCCAAGTCCAGATTGAGTAGCCAGTGGTCCGACAGGAATCGGGTAGCATTAAATCCTGCGCCGACCGATTCCATGCCGCCGTGAGCGTCAAAAACCGGGTGCCCCGTGGCGCGCGACTGCAGCGGCGTCACGCCAAATTCACTTTGCAGGTAATGATGGGTGGCGAAAGTCGTCGTAGGTCCCGCGAACATCACAAACTTTCGCGAGCTGCCCGGAAGCGGTATGTATAAACCCACATCACCGACAGTGCCATTCGCCCCTCCCAGGAGTTGCCTGGCATCGACGCGTAAAATCAGCGGAAACTTTTTCGACAACACGTAGGAGGCGAATACTTTGGCGGCGGGCGCCGGCGAGATGTTGCCCATGCCGCGCAGATTCGTATAGTCCTGGCTTTCGCGCCGGCCCAGGTCATAGGCAAGGGCCACGCCGGCGCGGTAGTGATCGCCGCGCAAAAAATTGTAGCCGATGCCGTCGCCCGTGCTGATGAAAGCAATGTCCTTATAGAGGATATTGATGGCCGGGCCGCCCTGCACCCTGTACGCCGCAGCGCCGGCGTAGGCCGGCTGAGTTTCCGCGGCGACGCCCACCACCCTGAGCCAGTCGGGAAAATCCGGTTCGAACATTTTCGCGAGAACGACGCCCGCAGAGTACTGCCATTCGGGCAGCGGGGAGGGCGTTTGCGACCAGGCCACCCGCGGAATGAAGGCGCACATCAAGAGTGCCGCAAGAGCGAAACGAAACAGCGTTCTAGTCACGGCTGTTCCGGTGACATTGGTCGTCACCGGAGAGGTTATTTCGGCGGCGCGGTCGGCGGACTGCGACGGGTCGGTGTCTTGCGAGTGACCCCATTAACCGGCTGATGGTCCGGCCGTTGAGTTGCCGGGGGATTGCTCGCGGGAAAGGTCGACTTCAACGAATCATCCATCTCCTTCGATGCGGTTACAGGCTGTTTCGCGGTGACTGGCTGTTTCGGCGTCGCGGCATCCAACTGCCTCTCTGCTTCCAGCCAATCTTGCTCCGCGCTGCCTTGCGGGCAGCCGCGCGCTTGCCAGAGCTGATAAGCGAGTTCGCCGATAGAGCGATGGTCGGTAGGCATGGGTTCTCCTGGTTTAACCATAAGTCGATACCAGGGAACTCTGGGGCCCTGGGTGGCGGTGTGATAGGACCGGGGCTTGGAAATCCAGGTCAGTATTTTCCTACAGCCTTCCCAGCGCAGCTGACTACTTCCTCCGCGACCCCTTTTTCTTCTGAACTTTAGCCCCGGACTTGCGAGCCTCGGACAGTCCGATCGCGATGGCCTGCTTGCGGCTCTTCACTTTTTTCCCGGATCTTCCGCTGCGTAGCGTGCCCGCTTTCTTTTTATGCATGGCCCGTTTGACCTTGCGCCCCGCACTGCTTTTCTTTGCTGCCATATTTTGCCTGCTCGATGGAATATACGTGCTGAAATTAGGCGGCTTGGCCGCGCGCCTGCAGATCCTGCAGCTCGCTCTTGCGCGCGAGCATCCGCTCGCCCAAGGCCTTGAGGTCCATGCCGGAGTTCTTGGCTTCCGCAAACATTCCGCCCGGTTGTTCTTCTTCCTTGACGTGATGTTTGATCATTTCGGAGAGAACGGTGACCTTGGCATCGAAATAATCGTCGGTTGCGCTCATGCGCTCGATTTGCGCAATGAGCTGCTTGGCCCCAGCGTGCTCGACAATGGCCTCGTGATGGATGTCCTTGTCGGCGGTTTCAGCGAGGAAAGCCGGGTAGAAGATCTCTTCTTCGATCGTGGTATGGACAGTCAGGGCCGCGCAAATTTGCGCAGCCAAGGTCTCTTTCTTCGCGTCCGATCGAGATTTGCTGAACTGGTCGAACCACGTTTCGACTTGCCGATGATCTGCCTTGAGCACGGCTACAGCATCGGTGCTGGACTTTGTGCGGGTCGAGGGTTTGGGTTTTTTGGCGGCCATCGTCAGGAGCTCCCTTCTGACCTTCTGATGTCCGGCATCATCGCTTGAGCTCCATCCCGCAGGTGTAGGCAAACGGAGCAACCCATGGTCGGAAATCCGCGCCTTGCGAGCCGAATGCGAAGGGAAAAGGCGCTTCCCTAGGCTAATACGAGCCTCATTGGAAAACAAATGGCTATGTTTATGCTAGTTTTGGCGCCGCAGCCGGTCACCGGCGCGGGCGCAAAAACTAGGGGTGAGCCATGAGCCGCATTGCTTTCACGACTTGGGCACTGATTTTGGCCGCGGGTACCGCATTGAGCCAATCACCACCGTCGTACGATATCGTCATTCGCAACGGCAGGCTTCTCGATGGGTTGGGAAATCCATGGGTCAAAGCGGACGTCGCGATAAAAGATGGGCGCTTCGCCAAGATCGGCCGGGTTGAAGGCCGCGGTGCACGAGAGATCGACGCTGCGGGGGAGTATGTTTCGCCAGGCTGGATCGACATGATGGACCAGTCCGGAGCCGTGCTGCTCAAGAATGGATTGGCGGAGAATAAGCTACGCGAAGGGGTAACGACGGCGATCGCCGGGGAAGGCGGCACGCCTGTGCCATCGGCGAAGATCGTCGAGTACTTCAAGCAGCTCGAAACGCAAGGCATCTCATTGAATTTCGGCACGTACTACAGCAGCGCGCAAGCGCGCGTGGAAGTCATGGGCGATGTGGCGGGCCACCCGACCGCGAAACAGATGGAGGGCATCAAGGCGCACGTTGAGGAGGCCATGCGCGCCGGCGCCATGGGGATAGCGACGGCGTTGATTTACCCGCCCGATAGCTTTCAGAGCACCGATGAGCTTGTCGAAGTGGCACGCGTGGCGGCAAGGTATGGCGGCATTTACGCAAGCCACATGCGCGACGAGAGCGCAAAGCTCTTGACGGCAATCGCTGAATCCATCGAGATCGGCGAAAAAACCGGTATTCAAGTCGAAATTTTTCATTTCAAAGGTGCTTATGCGCCGGGCTGGGGCAAGCTGGTTCCGCAAGCCGGCGAACTCATCGAAGCGGCGCGCGCTCGAGGGGTCAGTATCGCCGCCGACATGTACGTCTACACGGCGGGCGGGACGGGGCTCGACATCACCGTGCCTAATTGGGTTTGGGAGCAGGGTGCGAAGCGCGGTTTAGAGCGGCTGAAGGATCCTAAAGTGCGGATCAGGCTCAAAAAGGAAGTCGCCGGCGGCTCGATGCCTGGCTGGTCGAATTTGGTGGAGGCGAGCGGCGGCTGGGATCATGTGGTCCTCGCGAATGCGTTCAACCCCAAATACGACCGCTATCGCTTCAAGAGCATCGAGTACATCGCCAAGCAATTAGGGCAAGACCCTGCGGACGTCTCGTGGGATATCGTTCTCGGCGCGCAGCCCAATCGCGCCATGGGGTTGTATTTCATGATGAACGAGCCGGACATTGCCACGGCGCTGCGCTGGCCGTGGATGAGTATCGGCAGCGATGCGGGGGCCAACGAAAGTCCGGGGACCATCGACGCCATCGGGTTGCCGCATCCGCGAGCCTATGCCAACTTCCCGCGGGTCATAGCCGAATACGTCAAGAAGCGCCACGTGCTTACCCTTGAAGATGCGGTCCGAAAAATGACCTCATGGCCGGCCACACGCATGCGGCTTTACGACCGCGGCGCCATCCGCGAGGGGCTCAAGGCAGATGTGACGATTTTCAATGAGGACCGGATCGAGGACGTGGCGACGTACGAGAATCCCACGGCCTATCCGGCCGGCATCGATTACGTTTTGGTCAACGGACAGATGGTCATCGACCAAGGACGCCACACGGGTGCGAGGCCGGGCAGCGTGCTCAAGGGCGTGGGCGCGGATCCGCACACGCTCGAGCTCGCGAGGTGAGCTCGACTTCGGTCACGGCCCCGCAACACTCATCTTGGTTCCAGCGTTATTTGTTGCCCGGGTTTGCGTTCAAGGCGGTCGTCATCGGCGGCGGCTATGCAACCGGCCGGGAGTTGGCAGAATTTTTTCTGCCGAGCGGTCCGCGCGGCGGCTTGCTGGCCATCGTGCTCGCGATGCTGATCTGGAGCTTGGTGTGTGCCGTTACGTTCGCGCTGGCCTATGCCACGCACAGCTGGAATTACCGCGCGTTTTTTAAAAATTTGCTGGGGCCGTTCTGGGTGCTCTTCGAAGGAGCTTATTTGCTCTTCATCATTCTGATTCTGGCGGTCTTCGGCGCAGCCTCCGGAGCAATCGGAACGGCGGTGCTAGGGTGGCCGCCGATCGCGGGGACGTTAAGCCTGATCGTTTGCATCAGCCTGGTCGCCGCTTATGGAAGCACCTCGGTGGAGCGCCTGTTCAAGTGGGTCTCTATATTCCTATACGCGACTTATGGCCTCTTCGTCGCGCTCTCGTTCTTTGCGTTCGGCGATAAAATTCTCGCGAATTTCTCCGTTCCCACGCCGGCCCCGGGGTGGGTGCTGGGCGGTTTCACCTATGCGGGCTACAACGTCGTCGGCGCCGTGATCATTCTGCCTGTGCTCCGGCACCTGACAAGCAATCGCAACGCGCTGATCGCCGGAGCCTTGGCAGGGCCTCTCGCCATGCTTCCCGCGCTGCTCTTTTTCATCTGCATGATTGCCTTCTATCCGCAAATAAGCGCCGAGGCGCTGCCTTCGGACTATCTGCTGCAACGGCTGAATTTTCCGGCGTTTCACTATCTCTTCCAGCTCATGATCTTCCTGGCGCTGCTGGAGAGCGGGACCGGGTGCGTCCATGCATTCAATGAGCGGGTGGCCGAGGCGTATGCGGCGCGGCGCGGCCGGAGCCTCACCAGGGCAGCGCGCTTGACGATCACGTGCATTCTGCTATTAGGTTCGATTTTTCTGGCGGCGCGCTTTGGATTGGTGACCTTGATCGCGCGCGGCTATCGTGGTCTCGCTTACTTATTTCTCGTCGTGTTCGTTTTGCCGGTCATGACCTTAGGACTCCGGCAATTGCTCGCGCGACAGGCGAAACCTAGCGCCGGCGACTCTTCGCCGCTTTAGCGGGCGGCGGGCGTAGCGGCTCAGCTGTTTTCGTCGGCGTCGCTGGGCTCACCTCGCCGTGCAGCGACATCAACGAGTCAAGCAGGCTTTCATCGGTGCTGGAACACACGCCCAGCACCGTTGCCTCATCGCAACCTTCCGCGGTGACATAAGCATGTCCCATGTTGCTGTCGAGGTAGATCGATTCCCCGACCGTGAGATTGACCGCGTCGTAGAACTCCGTAAGCACTTTGATGCCGCCCTTGAGCACGTAGATGTATTCCTCGCCCGAGTGGCGCACCAGCTCGCCGAATTCTTGCGCGCTTTTGGCGCGGATGCGAGTCAGTATCGGAATCATCCGCTTCCTGCGCAGCTCCGGGCACAAGTAGTAATAATCGTAGTTCTTCGTGTTCACCCGCACCGCATCGTCGGTAAGGCCGATGCTGCGACGGGCGGTCACCGCCGGTTCGAGGCTGTCCGCCGGATCGGCGAACAGCTCCGAGATGCGGATATTGAGGCTTTGACTCAGTAGCACCAGTTTGTCGTACGTGAGCGTCAGGCGGTCGTGTTCGACTTTCGACAGGGTCGAGACGGGGATGTGCGTGCGCTCGCTCATTTCCTTCAGGGTCCACCCGTTTCTGGAACGCAGTGAACGCAGCAAGCTTCCCAGCGTAGGGTGACGCGTCTTCACGTCCATGAGACCAACGGCATTTTTAACTCTCTTCCCCGGTTTCCGGCATGAAGCATACCTATGGCGGATGACAGGTCAACCGCTACCTGATTTTTGCTGCAAAGCGCCCGTATGGAGAATGGCGTTGACAATTCTCTAATCAGGATTAACCTGTCTCCGTTGCGACATCATGTTGGGGTGAGACATTGTCGTTCGATATTCATTTTCGATTGGGCCGACGCCGCTCGATCGCAGCCATGGCCGGTGCCGTAGCGGCCCTCGCGGTGCCGCGGCTGAATTTCGCCATCGCCGCGCAGCGCGGAGATCCGAAGAGCGACTATCCGACCAAAGTCATCGATCTGGTTGATCGCTCCATCGTGATCGACATGCTCGGACCGCTCAAGCTTGATTTCACGCCCGAAGCCTATGCCATGCCGCTGAGCGATGCGGAAGCGGCGATGTTCCGCTCGAGCGGGATCACGGCATTTCACAACTCTGTCGGTGTGGGCGGTGCAAGTGCCTATGAGGACGCCTTGCAATTCATTGCCGCGTGGAGCGGCTTCGTTGGCCGCAATCCGGAAGTGTTTTCCCTCGTCGGGCGGGCGGAGGACATCGATCATGCGAAGGCCAAAAAGAAAATTGCCGTCATCATGGGCCTGCAGAACGCCGATGAGTTTCGTGAACCGAAGGACGTCAAGGCCTTTTACGAGCTGGGACTGCGCTGCGCGCAGCTGACTTACAACACCCAGAATCTCATCGGCAGCGGCTCGACCGAGCGGGTCGATGGCGGAATCAGTGATTACGGCATCCAAATCATCGAGGCAATGAACGAGGTGGGCATGCTGGTCGACGTCTCGCACAGCGGTGATCGCACCACCTTGGAAGCGATCGAGCTCTCGCCAAAGCCCATTGCCTTCACGCATTCGAATTGCCGCGCGCTCAACAGTCATCCGCGCCTGAAAACCGACGAGGCCATCACCAAGCTGGCCGCGAAGGGCGGCGTGATGGGCATCACCGGCGTGCGCAACTTCGTGAAGGACAAAGAGCCCACCACGGTGGAAGACGTGGTCGATCACATCGATCATGTCGTAAAACTGGTGGGCATCGAGCACGTCGGCATCGGCACGGATTCGGACTTGATGGGCTACGATCATATGCCCGCCGATCAGTACAAGCAGCTCAAGTCAGGCTACAAAGCCTCCTACGCATTCCGCGACAAAATCGACACCGACGGCTTCAATCATCCGCGAAAGATGTACGACCTTACCGCTGCATTGCTTCGCCGCGGCTACAGCGATGCCAATATTCAAGCCGTGCTCGGCGGGAATTTCCGCCGCTTGCTCGGCAGCACGTGGATCGACATAAAGAGAAAACCAGGGGATAAATCATGAATTCGACCTTAAGACTCGCGATCGTTGCCGTGCTCGGCGCGGCGGGACCTTTCATCGCGCAGCAGAGCTTGGCAACCGATGCAGCTCCGGCAGCGGATAACCCGGATGCTCTGAGTACCATCGTCGTTACCGCGGAAAAGCGCGAAGAGAAGCTCAAGGATGTGCCCATGAGCATCACGGCATTGGGCGGCAACGCGCTCGATAACTTGCAGTACCGGAATTTCAGCGACTATGCCGCTCTGGTGCCGGGCCTGTCCCTGGCGAGCCCTCAGCCGGGTCTCACGAACCTGACCTTGCGCGGCCAGAATGCCGGTGGTGTCGGCTCGACCGTGGCGGTGTACTTGGATGAATCGCCATTCGGTTCGAGCAGCGCCTTGCTCGACGGCTCCATCATCAGCGGCGACTTCGACACCTGGGACTTGCAGCGAGTCGAAGTGCTGCGCGGACCTCAGGGCACGCTCTACGGGGCGAACAGCGAGGGCGGCCTGCTGAAATTCGTCACGATCGCGCCGGTGCTCGGCAGTTTGTCGGGTGCAGTCGAAGTGACGGGCGAGAGCGTCGCTCATGGCGGCAAAGGCGGCGATGTGCGCGCCATGGTGAACTTGCCGCTGGGCGACAAGGTTGCGCTGCGCATCAGCGGATTCGACCAAGACGTGCCCGGTTACATCAGCGACCCGACGCGCGGCAAGACCGACTTGAATGACGGCCATAAATACGGCGGTCGGGTTTCCTTGCTGGCGGCGCCCATCGATCGCCTGACCATCCGCCTGACCGCTACCTCGCAGCAGGACAGATTCAATGGAACCCCGGCGATGGATATTAACCCGGTCACCTTAAAACCGGTGCTGGGCGATCTGAAGCAGCAGCGACTCTATGATGAGCCCAGTAGTTTTAAGTACGAAAACTACAACGCGACCATCAACTGGGATGCCGGACCCTTCAGCATTTTGTCGACGACGAGCTATGGTGTTCTCAATAAGGATACTGTCATCGACTATACAAACGGGCAGCTCGCGCCGGGCTTCACTGTGGGCGACCTGCTCACCGGGGCGATCGGACCGAATCTCGGCGCCTATCTGGACAATCTCGCGGACTTAAAGAAATTCACCCAGGAGGTTCGCCTGTCGTCGGCGGTGAGCGACTTTCTGGAATGGCAGGTCGGCGGCTACTTTACGCGCGAAACCGGCCATCTATTTCAGCACTTAAACGCTTTTATTATTCCCAGCGCTGCGCTTGCTCCGCTTCCTACGCTTGAGTTTCCCATCCTGGATTCCATCTACAAGGAAACGGCGGGCTTCGCCAACGTAACTTTCCACATCATTCCTCAGTTCGACATCCAGGCGGGTGGCCGCTATTCCAAGAACGAGCAAACGGCTACCGAAAGCATTACGGGGCTGCTTGTCCCCCCGCAGGCCTTCAGCACTCCTTCGTCCGGCCATGTGTACACCTATTCATTTGCGCCGCGTTGGCACGTGGACGTCAATACCATGGTCTACGCGCGCTTGGCGACCGGTTTTCGTCCCGGTGGTCCCAATGCATTGCCGGCGATCGCTCCGCCGAGCGTTCCCCGCGAGTATGGCGCGGACAAGACCACCAACATCGAGCTGGGAATCAAATCGAGCCTGCTCGATGGACTGGTGTCCATCGATGCCTCGATCTTCCACGTCGACTGGACGAACATACAACTGTTGGAACAGGTGAATTCATTCGGTATCAACGGCAACGGCGGCAAGGCGCGCAGCCAGGGCCTGGAGTGGGAATTCGGCTACATTCCAGTCCACGGCCTCACGCTGAAATGGACTGGGGCCTATACGGATGCCAAGCTGACGACACCGGCGCCGGCCGTCCACGGCAATGTCGGCGATCGGCTGCCGTATGCACCCAAATGGAGTACCTCGGTCGATGGCGAATACGACTGGGCTGCGTTCGCAAACTATAAATACTTCGTAGGCGCAACCTGGAGCTACATCGGTACCCGGGAGACCGACTTCGGCACTGACGTAACGCTAACCCAGCAGGTGAGCTTGCCCAGCTACAATACCACTGCCGTTCGCCTCGGGCTGGATAATGATCACTATCGAGTGACGCTCTACGGCAAGAACCTGTCGGACACTCGCGGCATCACCAACTACACCAACCAATTGGCGCCGAATTTGAACGGCACAGTATCCGTGATACAACCGCGAACCATCGGCGTGACTTTGTCGGCTAAATTTTGAATCCTCGGAAACCATGAGCACGAAGCGGGAATTGCAAATGCCAGAGAGGCGAACGCCTGAAGTGATGGAGCTGCCTCAGCCCTATCTCTTGTTTCTCGGGGACACCACGGAGAAAGGTTACGCCAAAACGGCGTTCGGGTTGCGCGACTGGGCGGCTGATCGATGTGTCGGCGAGTGGTCCTGCGGCGGCGCCACCGTCACCACGGGCCTACCGCGTTTGACTCCCAAAGAAGCGCGCGCTCGCGGTGCGCGAGCCCTGGTGATCGGTGTGGCCAACACCGGCGGGGTGATCAGCGAGAGCTGGCTGCCTTCGCTCATCGATGCGCTCGAGTCGGGTCTCGACATCATCAGCGGCATGCATGCGAGATTGGCCGAGGTGCCGCAGCTGAAAAGCACCGCGGAGCGATACGCGCGCAGGCTCATCGACGTTCGAACGCCGCCGCACAAGATTTCCATCGCCACCGGCGCGAAGCGATCGGGGAAGCGGCTGCTGACCGTCGGAACCGATTGCGCGATCGGCAAGAAATATACGGCTTTGGCACTCGCGCGCGCATTCACGCAGCGGGGTATCGACGCCGATTTTCGCGCCACCGGCCAAACCGGGATTCTTATCGCGGGCGGGGGCATGCCGATGGATGCGGTGATCGCGGATTTCGAGGCCGGTGCGGCTGAAATGCTGAGCCCGAGTGCGTCCGCGCAACATTGGGATGTGATCGAAGGGCAGGGCTCGCTATTTCATCCTGCGTATGCCGGTGTGTCGCTGGGGTTGCTGCACGGCAGTCAACCCGACGTGATTGTGGTGTGCCACGACCCCGATCGAAAACAGGTGCTGGGCCTTCCGTTTTCATTGCCCGATGTCGCAGAGACAATCGATATGAATTTGCGCCTCGGCCGCCGCACCAATCCCGCCATTCGCTGCGCCGGCATCAGCTTGAACACCTCAGACTTGGATGAGAATGCGGCGAGGCGATTGCTTGCCGATGAGAGTGCGCGCTTGGGATTGCCGGTGGCGGACCCGATACGGGCGGGCGAGGCGTTTGAGCGGCTTGTCGATGAATGTCTTAAAAACCAAAACTAACAGCGACGCTGTCGCGAAAAGAGAACTCATGCGAAACCCTACACCGCTTGCCGCGCTGTTCATGCTGGGCATGCTCGTCGCGGCACAAGCTACCGCTGCACCGTCTTCAAAACCCGCCGCGCCGCCTGCGAGCACCGCGACCACAACGTCGGCTGCCCCCACCAACCCCATAGCCGCCACCGCTCCCGCGACTCCCTCAGCGGAAGCGGCCGCCGTGCCGTTGACCGCGCAAGATGTCAACGCTTGGCTCGATGGGTACATGCCCTATGCGCTGCGTACCGGCGACATTGCGGGCGCCGTGGTTGCCGTGGTTAAGGACGGGCAAGTGCTCACTGAGCGCGGTTACGGTTATTCAGACGTTGCGGCGCGCGCGCCGGTGGACCCAAAACTGACTTTATTCAGGCCGGGTTCGGTGTCGAAACTCCTTACCTGGACCGCTGTGATGCAGCTGGTGGAGCAGGGCAAGATCGATCTCGACGCGGATGTTAATCAGTATTTGGATTTCAAAATTCCTGTCCGCGATGGCAAGCCGGTCACCATGCGCAACCTCATGCAGCATACGGCCGGGTTCGAAGAGCAGGCCAAGGGCATCATGTCGGATGATCCGAAGTCGCTTCAATTCGAAGCGCTGCTTAAAAAATGGGTTCCGACGAGGGTGTTTGCGCCCGGCACCACACCAGCCTATTCCAATTATGGCGCATCGCTCGCCGGCTATATTGTGCAGCGTCTTTCCGGCGAGTCGTTTGACGATTACATGGACAAACACATCTTCGCGCCGCTCGACATGAAGTATTCGACCTTTCGTCAGCCGCTGCCATCAAACCTTGAACCCCTGATGTCGAAGGGTTATCAACTTGCGTCGGACCCCCCCAAAAAGTTTGAATTCGTCGGCCCGGCACCCGCCGGCTCCCTGTCTTCGCCGGGCGAGGACATGGCCCATTTCATGATCGCGCACCTGCAAAACGGCGAATACCATGGCAACCGGATCCTTCGGGCAGAGACTGCTGAAACGATGCACAACAGTCCGCTCACGCTTCTCCCGCCGCTCAACCGAATGGAGTTGGGGTTTTTCGAAACCAATATCAACGGGCACGAAGTGATCGCACACCTTGGCGACACGCAGAACTTTCACACCTCGCTGCATCTGTTTCTCAAGGAGGGCGTGGGCTTCTACGTCTCATTCAATAGTCTGGGTAAAAAAGGTGCGGCCGGCGGATTACGCGGGGCAATGTTCGACGATTTTGCGGACCGCTATTTTCCCGTCGCCGAGACGGTCACCGGCATCGATCAGGCCACCGCCTCAAGCGACGCGGCCAAGTTGCAGGGAAGCTGGGGCAATTCGCGCGGATCGCAATCGAGCTTTTTGTCTTTGCTCGGCCTGTTCGGCCAAACCAAAATCAGCACCAATGCCAAGGGTGAACTCGTGACTCCGCTCAAGGGGCTGAATGAAAAGCCGCGCCACTGGGTCGAAACTGCGCCTTTCGTCTGGCGCGATACGGGAAGTCACGAGCGCCTGGCCGCCAAAGTGCAAGACGGTCAAGCCGTTCGCTTCAGCATCGATGGCATTTCGCCCTTCATGGTTTTCGATCGAGTGCCCTGGTACGAGGATGCCACTTGGTTGTTGCCCGCGCTATACGCCTCTTTGGCGGCGTTGGTGCTTACCGCGTTGTTCTGGCCCATCAATGCCGTCGTGCGCCGCCGCTACGGCGCCACGCTGGCGCTCGATCCTAATTCGCTGACGGCCTATCGGCTCGGCAAGGTCGGCGCCATCGTGATCCTCGCAGGCTTGGCCGTGTGGGCGTTGACCGTGGTCCGGATGTTCGGCGATTTCAATAATCTCAGCGACAAATTCAATGCGACCGTGCGCTTCGCGCAAGCGTTCGGTATTGTCGCCTTCATCGGCGGTTTCGCTTTGATTTTGTGGAACCTCTGGGCCGTTTGGAGCGGCTCGCGCCGTTGGCCGGCCAGGTTGTGGAGCGCGGTGCTCGTCCTCTCGGCGCTCACAATTCTTTGGCTTGCCAGCGCATTCCATCTGATCGGTTTTGGGCTGGACTATTGATGCCCGCGCTCGAGCTGCGCGTTGAGGTCGAGAAGCTGCGTCTGTCGGCACCGTTTCGCATTTCGGGTTTCGTGTTCGAAGAGCAAGATGTGGTGCTGGCAACTGTCGCGTGCGGCGGCCATCGCGGGCGCGGCGAAGCCTCGGGCGTTTACTATCTCGGCGATACCGCGCAGACCATGACCGCGGCGATCGAAGCGGCGCGCGATGACATCGAAGCGGGTGCGGATAGGGAGTCGCTGCAAGGACTGCTCCCTCCCGGGGGCGCCCGCAATGCCATTGATTGCGCTATGTGGGAGCTCGACGCTCACCGCTTAGGTGTGCCGGTGTGGAAGCTCGCCGGACTGCCGCCGCCTCAGCCCCTCATTACCACTTTCACCCTTGGCGCCGACGAGCCTTCCGTCATGGTCGATGGTGCGCGCAAATACGCCCAGGCAAAGGCGCTGAAATTGAAATTGACCGGCGAGCTTTCCCTGGACATCGAACGGGTGCGGGCAGTGCGCGCCGCGCGTCCCGAGGTGTGGATGGGCGTAGACGCCAATCAGGGTTACAACATCGAGGCACTCGATGCGCTGGTGGCTGCCCTGCAGCCCTTTAACGTCGCGCTGCTCGAACAGCCGCTAAAACGGGGGCGCGAGGCAGACTTGGATGGATTCAAATCGAAAATCCCCATTGCGGCGGACGAAAGCGCCCTCAGCATGGGCGACATTGCCGGGCTCGTTGGACGTTTCCAAGTGGTGAATATCAAACTGGACAAGTGCGGCGGCCTGACCGAAGGGCTGGCGATGGCGCACGAGGCTCGTCGACTGGGTCTCCGAGTCATGGTGGGCAATATGGTCGGGACGAGTCTTGCGATGGCGCCGGCCTTCGTGCTTGGGCAACTTTGCGACGTGGTGGACCTGGATGGGCCGATATTCTTGGCGAAGGATCGAACGCCCAGCATGACTTACACCGATGGCAATGCGTGGAGCGGTGAGGATGTGTGGGGAGGGGCGAGCGCGGAGGCATGAGCGCGCGCCAACAAGCGTGGTTCGGGCAGCCGCGCGGCCTCACCATTCTGTTCCTGACCGAGATGTGGGAGCAGTTTTCCTACTTCGGCATGCGTGCGCTGTTGGTCTATTACATGACCAAGCAGTTGCTCATCGCCCAGGAAAATGCCTCTCTGATTTATGGCACGTACACGGCCTTGGCGTATTTCACGCCGATCTTCGGCGGCATCATCGCCGATCGGTGGCTGGGCAAGCGCCGCGCGGTGATTATCGGCGGCAGCATCATGGCGGCCGGTCACTTCATGATGACTTTCGAACCGCTTTTTTACATCGCGCTCGCCACCATCGCGCTCGGCAATGGGTTGTTCTTGCCGAGCTTACCCAGCCAAATCGATGGCCTTTATCGGCCAGAGGATCCACGCCGCGGCTGGGCCTATAACGTTTACTACGTGGGCATCAACATCGGTGGATTTCTCGCGCCGCTGAT
>DASWUU010000194.1:0-6101 GCA_036401515.1 Steroidobacteraceae bacterium | reverse complement strand
TCCCTGCAAAAGCCGGGACGATTCCGCTGGGACTATTCGCAGCCTTCCGAGCAATTGATCCTGGCCGATGGCAAGCAGATTTGGTTTTACGATAAAGACCTGCAGCAGGCCAACGTGCGCGATACGGATGCGAGCCTCGCCAACACGCCGGCGGTGCTTTTGTCCGGCGGCGGCTCCTTGAGCAGCCAATTCGATGTGACTGCATTGCCGCCGAGCGACGGCCTCGAGTGGTATCAGCTGATACCGAAACATCCGGACACGGATTTCCAGCTGGTGCGCATCGGATTTCGCAACGGCGAGCTGGCCTCGATGTTCCTGGCGGACAAGCTCAATCAAGTCACGCAATTGACCTTCACCAACCCAAAGCGCAACGCGAAATTTGCACCGGACTTGTTTTCATTCGTGCCTCCCCCGGGGGTCGATGTGATCGGGCACGCCGTCAAGTGAACGCCGGCGACGGCAACTATCGGCCGCTGGCCGATCGACTGCGGCCGCGTTCCCTGGATGAGTATGTCGGACAGGCGCATTTGCTCGGCCCCGGTGCGCCTTTGCGCCGCGCGTTGGAGTCGGGCCACCCGCATTCGATGATTTTGTGGGGACCGCCGGGCACGGGAAAAACTACGCTGGCGCGATTGGTCGCCAACGCAGCAAATGCCGAATTCGTCGGCCTATCCGCAGTGCAAGCCGGGATCAAGGATATTCGTGCCGTGGTGGAGCAGGCGCGCGGATTGCGCGGCACGCGCAACACGGTATTGTTCCTGGACGAGGTGCACCGTTTCAACAAGGCGCAGCAGGATGCGTTTCTGCCCTATGTCGAGGATGGCACGCTGATTTTTATCGGCGCGACCACTGAGAACCCGTCATTCGAAGTCAACAATGCCTTGCTGTCGCGGGCGCGCGTCTATGTGCTGAAGTCGCTGACCACCGATGATCTCGGTAAATTACTCGAGCGTGCTCTTGCGGATGAAGAGCGGGGCCTAGGATCCTTGAACTTGGCCGTGGAGGAGGGGGCCCGCGCGCTGTTGCTGGCCGCTGCGGACGGCGACGCGCGGCGGATGCTCAACTTGTTGGAAACCGCCGCGGACTTAAGTGTCCCGCAGGACTTAGCTAGCCGGCTCGATGTCGACACGATGCGCGCCGTGATCGGCAGCACTTACGTGCGCTTCGATAAGGGCGGTGAGAATTTCTACGACCAAATATCGGCGCTGCATAAATCGGTGCGCGGCAGTGACCCCGATGCCGCGCTGTACTGGCTGTGCCGGATGCTCGCCGGCGGCTGCGACCCATTATATGTCGCGCGCCGCGCTGTGCGCATGGCGAGCGAGGACATCGGTAATGCCGATCCACGAGCACTGACCATGGCTCTGGAGGCGTGCGCGGTATATGAACGATTGGGCAGTCCCGAAGGCGAGCTGGCCATTGCGCAGGCGATCATTTTCATGGCGTGTGCCGCCAAGAGCAATGCCGTCTATGCAGCGTTCAATGCCGCGACTGAAGATGCCCAGAACTTGGGATCGCTGGAGGTCCCCCTGCATCTGCGCAACGCGCCCACGCGCTTGATGAAGGAGATCGGCTATGGCAAAGGATATCGCTATGCGCACGACGAGCCGGAAGGGTACGCGGCGGGTGAGCGTTATTTCCCCGATGAAATGCCGGATCGCCGATACTATGTGCCGGTTGCCCGCGGACTTGAAATCAAAATAGGCGAGGCGCTGGTGGCACGTCGTGCGCGGGATGCCAAAGTCCAGGACGCCGTGAAGCGATGATGCGACGAGGAACTCATTGTGCTTGATCCTAAGCTGCTGCGCAGCGATTTGCCCGGTGCGGCGCGCGCGCTCGCGCGCCGCGGCTTCGTGCTCGATGTGGCCGCGTTTGCCGCGCTCGAAGACCAGCGCAAGAGCCTGCAAATAGAAGCTGATCGGCTGCGTGCCGAGCGTAACGCCAATGCGAAAGCGGTGGGTTTCGCCAAGTCAAAAGGCGAAGACGCTGCCGCACTATTGGCGGCGGGGGAGTCGCTCGGAGCCGGTCTGCAGGCCGCGGACAAGCAGCTGGAAATGGTTCAGGCGCAGATCGCCGATCTGCAGATGGGTCTGCCCAATATCTTGGATGCCAGCGTCCCGGACGGCCGTGATGAGAGCTGCAATGTGGAAGTGCGTCGTTGGGGCGTGCCCCGAGAATTCACATTCGAGCCAAAGGATCATGTCGCCCTTGGCGAACCCTTAGGGATGGATTTCGAGGCGGCCGGACGGATTTCCGGGGCCAGATTCGTGGTGATGTCCGGCATGCTGGCTAAGCTGCATCGCGCGCTCGCACAATTCATGCTGGATCTGCACACCCGGGATCATGGCTATCGCGAAGCGTATGTGCCCTATCTTGTGCATGCCAACGCCCTGATCGGCACGGGGCAATTACCGAAGTTCGAGCAGGACCTGTTCCAAGTGCGCGGAGATCCCGGCTTTTACCTGATCCCCACGGCGGAGGTGCCACTGACCAACCTGGTGCGCGAGCAAATCTTGGCGCCTGAGCGCTTGCCGCTGAAGCTTGTTGCCCATACGCCCTGTTTTCGCTCCGAGGCGGGTGCCGCCGGCAGGGATACCCGCGGCATGATCCGCCAACATCAATTCGACAAGGTCGAGCTGGTGCAGATCGTACGGCCGGAGCAATCTTATGCAGCGCTGGAGGAATTGACCGGCCATGCAGAGAATGTCCTCAAAGCCTTAGAGCTTCCTTATCGGGTGTTGTCCCTGTGCGCCGGGGATACCGGCCCCAGCAGCGCCAAGACCTATGACCTGGAAGTTTGGTTGCCGTCGCAGAAGCGGTTTCGCGAGATTTCATCCTGCAGCAACTGTGAGTCTTTCCAAGCGCGACGTTTGCAGGCCCGCTGGCGCAATCCCGCCACCGGGAAGCCGGAATTGGTGCATACCTTAAATGGATCCGGCGTCGCCGTCGGTCGGGCGCTGGTGGCTGTGTTGGAAAATTATCAGCAGGCCGACGGCGCCATCGGTATTCCGACTGCCCTGAAGGCTTATATGGGCGGGGAAACCCTGCTGCGATAATCCGCAGCAGGGTGTTGTTCCGAAGGACTCTTAGTTGCGGTTGCCCATCATCAGCCGCAATACATACCAGAACATGAGCGCGATTGATGCGAACAGCTGCATCGCCGCCGAGACATACCGATCTTCCGGATACGCGCGGATGATGTTCGAGGTGTCGTACAACACTGCGGCACCGGCGAAGCCGATCATCGCCACCGAGAACCAGGTCCCGAGCTGGAACCCGAATACGGCACCGCCGATCATCGCCAGGATCGCTACCACGCCGCCCCACATCAAAACGGCACGCAAGAATGAGAAATCCTTGCGCGTGCGATGTGCGACCACCATGAGGCCGCCTGCGCCCAACGCAGTGATCAAGGCGGCGCTATCGATAGCACCAGGCGCTTTTTTATCGGCGATATAGAGCAGGGGCACGAAGATCAGCGCTTCCGCCACCACCTAGGCGGCATACGAGAAATACTGCATGCCCAAAGACGAGCTGGTTTGCGCAGTGCGCGTGGCCAGCCAGCCCACCAGCATGAAGGCCCCAAGAATCAGGAACCAATTAAAGCCGAGCATGAAGCTCGCGATCTGGTACGCGAGTCCGGATTCGAACAGCGCAAGCTCGATCAAAATGAAGCCGAGGATGCCACCTACCACATGGGTGTAGGTGCGCGTGATGAAAGCCGCGCGGCTATCGACGCCGGAGCTCGGGAAAGCGGAATTACTAGTCGGAAAAGTGGCCATTTGTCCTCCAATTGAGCCAGGCGGCTATTTTAGCACCCCCACGCCCGGAGGAGCCGAATTAGCCGTATTCCCCGCTTTATGGGGGTAAGTGGCGGCGGTTCAATACCTTAGCCGGCGGGTATACGTCAATTTGAGTTAAACGAACCAATAGAGTTCAGCGAATCGAGCGCCAAGGCGACTGCGGGCCGGCTGCTTCATCGCTCGGCAAGCGCGCATTCGTAATTTTTGTCGGGTAACAGCCACTTACGGGTGCCGTATAATGGCGCGGTAAGCAGATAGTAAGCGCAAATTTTGGAAGGGTGTCCGAGCGGTTTAAGGAACTAGTCTTGAAAACTAGCGAGGGAGCAATCCCTCCGTGGGTTCGAATCCCACCCCTTCCGCCACTGAAGGTCGTGCCGTGACAAACCTAAGAGACGTGCTGTTGGCCGAACGGAAGTCGATACCTTTCAAAATCTTCGAAGTCAGTTGTTGCGATTAAAGCGGTTTGACGTTTAGCCGCCAACCAAACAAGACTGGTCGAGCACCTGGATCTCGCTCGCCGGGAAGCAATCCCAAAACGTCGACTCTTGCCGACGCATGATGAATGAACAGAAAAAGCGGCGGGTGATGGCGTGATGACGGTCGGTCGGCCTTAGTAATCCGACGATCGCACCGGCATAAAGCGTGCAGAGATGGCTATATAAACCTCCGCGAGTTCCCGCAATTATGGTAGGCACTTTAGCTATGATGTCGTTCGAAGAGGGGCAACCCACTCAAACGGATTTATATGTCCTCTAGCGTCGGCGACACTGTCGGTGATCGCCCGCCTTCAATTTTTCTGAGCTACGCCTCAGAGGATCGCGAGGCGGCGCGACTCATTGGAGATGCCCTTGCGGGCTTCGGCCTTGAGGTCTGGCTCGATGAAAGCGAGCTCGGTGGCGGGGATTTGTGGGATCAAAAGATCCGCCGGCAGATACGCGAATGCGATTATTTCATGCCTCTTATATCGGCCCGAACCGAAGCTCGGCACGAGGGTTATTTCCGTAGGGAGTGGCGTCTGGCTGTCGAGAGGACTCTCGATATGGCCGATGACCATCCCTTTCTCCTGCCTGTGGTCATCGACGACACGAATCAGACTGGCGCCCGAGTTCCGGAGAAGTTCCTCCTGGTCCAGTGGTTGAGAGTTCCCGGAGGGCGCTCCACACCGGCCTTGGAGGCGCTTTGCCTGCGCATTAAAAATGGCGAAACCGAAGTAGGGCAAACGACCGCTCGGAAGACCTCAGCGCGAACGGTGAAGGCTGCCTCGCCGCCGCCCAAGGACTATCCGCAATTCCCAAAACAAGAACCGGGGCAACACATCCGCTTCGGGCTGCACGCGATCGGATGGGGACTTCAGTCGGCCTGGATATTCTTCAATCGGTTACCCCGCTGGGTGCGAATTGTCGCCTACGTATGGCTCTCCATCGCTCTGCTGTCTTCCCGAGGCTGTTCCGAGCCGTCGCGGCATTCGGAACACACACAACTCTCGCCCGCCACCACCGAGAAGCTCAATGACATTTCGGAGAAGTATCACGGCAGCTTCAACACCGCCGATGTGGCGAAGCTCGGAATGCAAATCGCCCGTGACCTTTCTAAGGACGATGAGGAAACCCCGGCGGACCGAAGCCCGCTGCTGGCAATTCCGTTCACCGCCCCCGCCGGCGATGCGGCAGGCGAAAAGCTTGCGGATTCCACGTTCGCTCAGGTGTACGGAAGGATCGCCATCTCCCATCACGGCCACGTCGGCTTAAACACGCAACCGCTGCCGTCTCGCGACTTGAGCGCGGCCTTGGAGCGAGCAAGGGCAAGTCATTCGACTTACGTCCTGTGGGGCGCTGTCGAGCCGGTCCCCGGTGCCGCAACCCAATTGCAATCGATGACTGTCAAGATCGCCGAGGTGGCCGATGGCTCGATCGTGTGGTCGAAGGCTTATCCACTGGCCGGCGCGGACCCCGCGATGATCGCAACGGAAGTGGATTCAAAAGTACCATCGCTCGACCAATAATAAGGCTTGATCCATGAAGACGAAACCTCCCGTGCTGGCTGCATTGGCGCTCACCGCTGCGTGCGCGGCGCGCGCCGGGGACGGCGCCGCCGTGAATACGGTCGCCGTGAATACGGTGCACAACCTGTCCACCAGTAAACAACTCCTCGCACCCTTGCCGGGAGCCCCGCGGCGACTCAATAGCCTGCCGATGGGCATCGCGCAATCTCCCGACGGGCGCTTCCTTGCCATTCTCAATGCCGGCTATGGCACCTACGAATCGCATTACGCGCAATCGATCGCACTGCTGGACACGG
>DASWUU010000193.1:0-22220 GCA_036401515.1 Steroidobacteraceae bacterium | reverse complement strand
TGAATTTTGACATCCTTCAGGCCGAGTCGACTACCTTGGTAAATTGAATCCGCAACAGCCGAGACAAGCTTGGTGAGAGTCGTCGTGAATACGATGGTCGTCAGGCTAATCGTCTGACCGATAACTGCCTGAAGTCCCATCGCCAGAGCGAGCAGTAATATTTGCAGGTGGTCAGATGGCCCGTGTTGGGAGGGCGGAGTCCATAAAGCATATAGCGCGAAAAACAACAGGAGTGCCACCTCGCTTGCCAGCAACAAGTTGAGCGCCTGCGCTTGGTCGCGGCTGCGTCGCTGCAAGACGCCGAATGCACAGCCACCGACGAAACCAATCAGAGCAACGACGGATCCCATGGCGGCCTGAGAGTCGCTGTGCGCTACATAGTATGCAAGAAGCGCAAAGTTGCCCGTCATGGCCGACGCGAACACGCCGCCCAAAGCGGCAAAACTTATGACGTCGACCGAACCGGCCGCAAATGCGGTCAGCAGGAGGATCCATTCAATGTGGTCGAGCTTAACTCTGTCGAGCATACGGTACCGATTGTAAACGCATGCCGCAATTCAGTTGACACCCAATGAGCGATTCAAACCTCCAAGCGCTCGGCGATCGTAGCGGAGCCAACATTGGTGGCGACCCGAGGGAGTATCTCAGGCGGGGGGACGGGGCAGTCTGATACCAGCGCGACCGATACGTCCCTCGGGAGCCAACTAAAGCGTATTGCCATGCGCTCTTACTGGAAAGAACCGATTGCTTATATAGAAATAGCAGGAACAACGGAAGAACACGGTGCACGGCATTGCTATTGGTTATTCTTTGGAGTCAATACGACCTTGCCGATGTTTCTGCGCGCCTCAATGTAGGCGTGGGCATCGCCTGCGCGGTTGAAGGGGAAGGCCCTGTCGACGTGCGGACGCGCCCAGCCGTCGGCGACGCCTCGAAGCAACAGTTCGGCCCAAGCCCTAATCTTCTCGGGCTCATGCCAGAGGTGTCCCATGTTGACTCCGAACACCGCGCGGTTTCGGTTCATGAGCGAGAGGGGGTGAAAGAAGGGCATGCCCAGCGCGGTTCCCAGCAACTTCAGCGGAGCGAGCCTGCCCGAGCCTGAAGCCGCAGAGATGCCGAACATGCCCAGCCGCCCGGTATGGCGGAGGGCCTCGTAGCTTTTCTTCCAGTGGTTGCCGCCAATTGGATCGATGATCAGCTCTACGCCTCGTCCGCCCGTGAGGCGCGCCAGTTCCGTCGACCAGTCCTTGCTCCGATAGTCGATCGCTTCGTGGAGACCGCGCTCCTTGAGGAATGCGTGCTTGCTGCTGCTGGCGGTGCCGAAAATTCTCGCGCCGACATGGCGCGCGACATCAATGGCGGCAAGGCCAACCCCGCCGCCGGCGTTGTGGATGAGCACGGTTTCGTCGGCAGATAACGAGCCCATGACGACGAGGAGCTGCCATGCGGTCAGGTAATTCACCGGAAGCGCAGCGCATTGCTCATGATTGAGTGCAGCAGGTTTATCGAATACTCGGATCTCGGGAACAACCACCGTGTCCGCGTAGCCGCCGAATCGCGTCAGCGCAAATACGTCGCGGCCGATCCATTCCTGCCGCGCTTTCGGTCCCGCGGCGTCCACGCTGCCCGATACTTCGTAACCGACGACGCACGGCACTTTTGGGGCATCTGGGTACAACCCTTGCCGCGCCAAGATGTCAGCAAAGTTAATGCCGCTCGCTTTGACGCGTATGCGCAGCTCGTTCTCACGCGGCTGCGGGTCCGGGGATTCGCGTAACTGCAATTTCTCCGGGCCGCCGTGTCCCGTAATAAAGATCTGCCTCATCGATAGGCTCCCGGCGCAGTGTTAGTCGTCCTCGTCCTCATCTTCATCCTCCTCCTCGTCCTCGAACCCAAGCATTTCAATCGGCAACATCACGGTGGCAGAAGTGTCTTCCACGATGGCGCGGACCTTCACAGTCTCTGACGTCCCAACTGAGACTGGATCGCGTGCGCTGCTGATAATGACTTCTTGAGAACCGCCCACCTCCAGCGGTCGAACGATTACCGTCTCCGAGGTCATGGATTCGGGGCTGGAGGGATCTTGGAGGCGACGAAGGATGAGCGTCTGGGACCCGTCCTCGTTGGGCGGGTTCATCATCGCCAGCTCCGAAGGCTTGTCCGCGGGCTTGAACGAAGCTTGGCCGCGCAGCCTTTGCAAGGCCGCGTCAGCCTCGATGGGCTCGCTGAAGTAGTAGCCCTGGGCATAGCGACAACCCATCGCCTTAAGTGCCGCGGCGGCAGCTTCACTTTCGACGATCTCGGCAATCGAGGTGAGGTCCAAGCTGCCTGCGAGCTGTATCATGGCGGCGACCATGCTCATGTTCGCCTGAAAGACGCCGCGCTGGTCGACGAACGGACAATCGATCTTTACCAAGTCGAACGGAAATAGCTGAAGGTTGCTCAGGGAAGAATAACCGGTTCCAAAATCATCCAGCATCAACTGGCTCCCCATCTCGTGCAGCCGTTTGAGGCTCTCACGAGCCGCCGCTACGTTCCCGACAAGCGCCAATTCGGTCACTTCGAATTTGAGTGCTGTCGGTGGCAGTTTCTTCTCGCGCAGCAGGGACGCGAGGTAGTCGACAAGTCCCGGATCGCGCAACGCAGATGGGGAAAGGTTGATGCTGATGTAGTACTTCTGGTCGGCCGGTAATTGCTGGCGCCACTTTGCTGCGGTTTCGACGGCTTGGTGAATCACCCAACGCGTGATCGGAACCATTAAACCGGCATCTTCTGCCTGTCGCAGAAACCGAGCCGGGGCAAGCACGCCCTCCACGGGATGCCTCCAACGAAGCAAGGCCTCCGCACCCACCATCTTGAAAGTGGCGAGATCGATGATGGGTTGAAACAGTAAACGCAATTGGTGCTTTTGCAACGCCAAGTGCAGGTCCGCCTCCAAGCTAACGAGATCCGCGGCTTGGCCCATGTTTGGCGCATAAAGGACTGCTTTGGTGGTCTCTTGGCGCTTGGCGACTGATACTGCGATGTCCGCCTCTCGCATGATGTCCTCGGCGCGCTCCTGTCCCGACTCGACGCAGGCGACTCCAAGAGTCGCCGCAACAGTCAGTTGATGGCGGCGCAAATTGAACGGCGAACGAAGTTGATCTTGGAGCATATTGGCAATATTGAGGGCCGCCTCAGAGGAAGCCACGTCTAAAAGCAACAGCGCAAATTGATCGCCGCTCCAACGTGCCAGCGTTCCGTCGAGCGCCGATCTGCTCTCCTCGAAGCGCCGAGCAACCTGAACCATCAGATCATCTCCGGCGGTGTGGCCTAGCAGGTGATTGATGAGGTTGAATCGGGAGATGTCCACGATGATGACTGCAATTCGCACGCGCCGCTTGCTGCGCAATTCTCGCAGCGCGCCATCGAGTTGATCCATGAAGTAGCGCCGATTCGGCAGCCCAGTAAATGTGTCGTGAAAAAGAGCATGGTCGAAGGTTTCCTGAAGCTTCAACCTCTGCTGCATCTCCGCGGCGAGTTGCTGGTTAACCTGGTGTACCCGACGCCTGGAGATACCCACGAACGATTTCGCGCGTTGCAATTCGTGCACCAGATCATAAGTGCCGAAAGTCAAAAGCCAGCACAGAAAGGCGAGAAGCGCGATCTCCGAGGCGAGCAGGCTGGACGGAAACCAGCCTGCGCGAGGCCGCAGTACCAGTTCCAAATAACTGCCCGGGGTGGTGCTCGTGGCGGGCAAAGCGATCCGCGCCGCGATTGCATCGGCGAGCGGTTCGGTGCTCGAGCTGACGAAAATTCGAGGCGATGCGCTCCGCGGCTCGACTTGAGCAAACTCAAAATCGTAGCCCGCATCGACGAGACGGGCGAGGTGGGCGTCGGCGATGAGTTCCTCCAAATCGCCATAGGCGACGGACCAGCCCAGTACTTTCGGAGTCGCCTCGGCGTTTCCCGCCGTGATAGGCTCTCTGATACCGATGATCCATTCGCTGCCCAAGCGCATCGGACCGAGAACCGCCGATTGCGCGGCAGCACGGCCAGGCTCGACTGATTTCCATTCACTGGCGATTCCGCTTGCGATCGCAGCTTCGGTATCGAGCGCGCCCAACACTCGATCGTCAGCGCTCATCCAGAATGAATTGGCGGCCGGCGGATCAGAAGTTAACGAAGCGAAGTCTCCGGTACTTCGCACCACTTTGGCGGCCGAATCTGCCTGCCGGGCGGCAAGCGCTGCCAGGTTTTGGAAAGGCGGCTCGATTTTCTTCGCATAAGCCGCAGCCACCGTGGATGCGGTTACCCGAGCGGCGGCGGCGTGGTGCTGAACACTCAGGTAAATGAGACGCGATCCGGCCGCCAGCACGACGACGAACACAACCACCGTGGGCAAGAAAGCGAAGCTGCGGAAGAACGATCTCACCGTTCTGAACTCTCATCGACCGATATGGAAAATGTAACTGAGCGTCAAAGTCGCCTTCTTGATGCCGGATAGATCGATATAGTCGGCAACAAGCGTCAAATCACTGCGCAACTTCGGAAAGGGCTTGGAGGCGCCAATGTAGCCTTCCTTGAGTTGACGCACTTGCGAGACCAGACCCGTTGGTAAGTTAAATACGACGGGCGAAGTTGGGCCCCAAGACACGCCTCCTAACAGGTTCACTGTCGCCCAATAACCGTCGAGTCTGACCGATGGGAGACGGGTACCGAGATTCCCGCTCACAGAATACTGATAGGCTGCTGTCGTCATGAGATGCGGATTCCAAAGGTAAGACAATCCGACCTTGGGCAGATTCCCGTGAGTAGATTCGACATCGATGCGCTTGTCTTCAATCTGCGCCGATAGCTTGTGGTCAAAGGTGCCTATGACGCCGGCAGCCTCGATTTTGTAATGGAACGCGCGGAGACCGTCGTGACCTGGACCTTCGTGCGCGTCCCCGTAGAAGCTGTAGCGCTGATTCTCAGGTCCGATCGTCGTCGCTGCATTGAGCGATGCAAACGTCCATTGCGCGTTCGCCAATGCTTGATGTTCGACCGCAACTCCCGCAATGGTGCTCGCGTCGAAGTTGTGCAGCCAACCGAGCGAGGCGCCGCCGCCGCCGTTGGTTCCAGTCAGGCTCGTGCCGTCGGCGCTGACCACGATGCGGTCTTCCGCGGTGGAGGTTTGCGCAACTGCGGCGGACTCGGCTAGGAGGCAGGCCAACAGCGCAAGTGTCATCCACGCAATATTCATCGGTGCGCCCTCATCGCAGCTCCCGCCGCGTTCCTGTTGATTCAGAGGAGCCGGTAGGAGTTTGTGGTTTCGCCAAACGGCTGGTTCGACCGGCTCGGTCCATGGGATCGGCACGGGCGACGGGAAGCAGCGACACGCTGTAGAGACGCTGCTCCTCGCCCGGCAATGCTATCTCGGAACTTGTAACCTCGTAGATGCGCGAATCGATCTCGATGTGCATCTTGCGTCGTCGGGTGAGCCCGGACTCCCACCACGGCAGCCCTGCCACGAGCTGAGACAGCAACTGCTCCGCGTTCACGCCAACCTTGACACCGCTGAACAGCGCCGCGGTGGGTTTGTTGAAAGCGCGAACGCGCCCGAGCGCATCAACCACGAGGGCCGCAAATTCCGAGTTGTCCCATGCCGCCTTGAGGAAAAAGGCCTCCGTGACATCCTCCAGTGTCAACAGTGCGAGTCGCCGCTTCTTGTGTACCACCTGCAGCACCTGCACTTGCGTCAAGTGAACTTCGTCCGCGACATGCATTGCGGTTAGCGAGGCCGTGCCAATCGCGCCGGAGATCAGCTCTTGGACCAAATCGACAAAGGAAAACCGCGCCACCTCGAATAGATTGCGGCCTTCGAGCGCGGCGTCGCCGATGCGCAGAAAGGTGCGTGCGGCGTCGCTGCACGCGACGATTCGCAGCGAGCTCGGATCGACAAGCAGCGCGGGCGTCGGCAATCTTTGGATAAGCGTGGCCCACAGCTCTTGCGCCTTCTCGCTTTCGGATCGGGCCACAATGCTATTGGCGAGGAGTCGCTCAAAGATCGTTCCCAAATATTCGGCAGCCACGGCGCAGGCGAACAGAACGACGCTGAAGACCTCAAGCACGGCCACCAGGTAGCCAGTTGGGGCGTAAAAACCGGCGAAAGAAGACTGCGGTTCCGGACCTTGCCGTCCGAACAATTTCGTCAGCAGGGCATCTGTACCGAGCAAGCCGCTCGCGTATGCACGCAATTCCGGAGCCTGGCTGAGAGCCACGACGCTGACGACCAAGATACTGAGCAGTGCAATCAGGAAAGGATGCCATCGTGAGAGAAACATCGAGCCTACGACCGGCAGCACGAATATCATCAGAAACAAAGGGTTTTGCAAGGCGCCGACATGCGCCCAAACGAAGCCGATCAAAATCACTCCGATTGCATTTAACAGCGTCGAAGTATAGTTGCGCCAGCGTCCGGCGGCGCGGGCGGGCGATGCCAGAACTGTAAACGCAATGTGAACGCCGCCGAGGCCAAGCAGCCCCCAGCTCGCGAGTCCGGCCTGTACCGCAAAGCCGCTGAACAGCCAAGGCACACCGATTGCCACGAGAATGGCTAGGATAGTCAACAACCACAAGTCATCCAGCAAGTGAATCCGCGGATTTTGCCAGAGCGCCTGCGGCATCAACTGAGTATGGTCCATCTCCGGTCTCATCGAAGCCCTGCGTTATTTTGGAGCGGGTTGCGTTCCGGCAATCGCACCGTTGTCGGGGCTGCTGCCGAAATTATTGTTGTCCAGAACCGGCTGCGAAATCACCTTTTGTCCATTCGGCGGCTGGAAATTTTCGACATGCAAGGCAAAGGCGTGAGCGCGCAAAACTTGATTGTGGCGCAAATTCGGCGAGTCGCCGATCACATCAATGCCGTTGAATTTGGGTTCAATAATCGTGTTGTCGACTGCGGTGCTTGCATTGTGTGGATCGCCGAGCACAAAGGCGATCCCGTAGCCGCAATTGTGCAGCCGATTGCCGCGGATCAGAACATTAGACGATCCACGAAGCATGATTCCGTAAGCGGTCAGGCCCTCCAATTCATTGTCCTCGATGATTGCGTTACGGGCGTTTTCGCTGACGATGCCCATCGATGCGCCGCCGTTGATGTGGTTGCCCCGGATTACCGCCCCGGCACCCACGACGTGAATGGCCGCTTCGTGGGCATTGATGAAATCGTTTCGCTCGACCAGCACCGGAACGTTGCCCGAGACTATCGCATTCCCGTCCTCGGTGAACTTGTTGTCTCGGATCGCGATTGCCTCGTCTTGCGACTCGGGTTCACCGCGCACGGCCCAAAGGCCGGCTTCCTTATCCTCCGTAAACTCATTGTTTGCGACAACGGAATTGCGGCGGGACGCTCCGAAGCGAACCCCCAGGCGATCCTTGATGAATTTGTTGCGTTCCAAAAGCGTGTCGCTCGCATTGTCGGCGACTTCAACTCCGACGTCGCAGGCCTGGATGACCGACGCGGAGAGCCGAAAATGGACCGCCCGCACCAATACTGCGATTGCGGGGCAATTTTGAATGGTGATTTCCTCAACGGAAATATTAGGGCCGGCGATGTCCAGCACCGGCCCCTCATTGAGCCCCTGTGCGTCGATTTGAACGCCCGGCGCTTGCCCCATGAGCCGGACCTCGTGAGAATTCACGAATGCGGGCAATGCCGTCTCGAGCTTGATCGCCGGAACCTCAATCGAAATATTGGTCGGTCCGGTTGCGCCGGCGACGAGGAATAGGGCCTCGCGCAACGTACCGGGTCCGCGATCGCCGGCATTCGTCACGTGAACCGTAACGGTCTTTTCCGTCGCGGCGGCGGGTCGATTGTGCCGCTGCGACTCATACCAGGCGGCAAGAGCGACCACGCCTCCCAGCATCAGAAAAACAACGACCGCCAGTATCGAGCGACCCTTTATGGCCATTATCTTTTATCCCCGATTTTTTCGTTCCAGGACAAACACGGCATGCCAGGAACGCTTGACAGCGCGACGGCCAAAAAGCGCATGGATCGGCAAAGACAGAGCAGTGGCAAGGAACATCAGGCTCCATCCAGCCGCTCTCGGTAACTTGCGCAAGTATGGCACGAGCTGCTTTCTGAAAGGTGCCGGATCAACGCCCGTCAGCGCGCGCACTTCTAGCCCGCAGGCGTGAATCATGTCGAAGTAGACGTCGCGATCACGCGCGGTGAATACGGTCGAATCGCAACTGCTCACGGCCGCGGTGGGCGCCGCTTCAAGCAGGATCATTCGTCCTCCCGGCGCAAGATGAGCGACCATGGCCGATAACGCCGCGCGGAACAAAACCGGATCCACGATATGCTGCAAAACCGTAACCCCCAACACCAGGTCAAATTGTTCCCCGAGATCCAGGTGAGCGAGGTCGGCCACGGCAAAGCGACAGCTGTCGGCGACGCCTTGCGCCGCGGCGCGACGACGGGCCTCAGCGATCATCGTCGGACTCAAGTCGACGCCCCGTACCAGAGCACCGCGCGCGGCCAGGAATCGGCTCCACCGTCCGATGCCGCACCCGACGTCGAGTACGCGGGCTCCTTGCTTTACCTTCAGCCAAGGCTCGAGCGCCAGACGTTGTTCCCAGTCGATTGCTCGGTTGTAAAATTCAGGCATGCCGTAGGCACATACCGCGGCAAGTCCCTCGCGTTCGCCCGCGAACCGCTGGGCTCGATCCTCCCAGTAAAGGGGTGGCCTATATTGCTGCGGGGCAGGCACGCCTCGAACGGTCATCGCATCAACCCCACTTTTTCCCCCTCTATGCTGCGGTCCGGAGGCGTTTCATAGTGATCGTGATAAACGCGTCGTCCAAAAAGCCTGAGTGCAAAGTAGTTCGCGAATCCGAGCGTCATCGGCACGATATGAACGAGTGCGTAGCATAGATAGAGCGGCACTATGGGTGCCGCGTACGAGCGCTCCGACTTGGGTACGACGGTGAACAGCGCGATCACGCCGAGCGCAAGGTAGCTGCTGATAGCCGCCGTAAAGTATTCTGGATTCAATAAATCCTGCTGGGGCACGATATTGTCGAGCAGCAACGCATCGAGTCCGCTGAACAGGCTCAGCACCAGCAGGACCGCGCTCACCACCTTGATAAGGTGCATGGCCAGGGAAAGCCCGCCGACGTAGATCAGATAATGATAAAAGGCGAAAGGCGAGCGTCGGCTAACGCGCAGTACTTCGGAAAAGCGCTCGACATAGACTCGGAGAAGCCCGTGATACCAGCCGACCCGCTGCGAGAACCAGCGGGCCAGTGTGCGAGGACCTTCCGTGCTGATTACCAAACGACCATCATAATAAATCCGCTCGCCATGGCCCAGCAAGATCAGGGCATTCTCGAGATCCTCTGCGTAAACGGATAGCGAATGTTCACTGAGCACGCGCATCAATGCAGTGCGCCGATAAATCGATACGCAACCTGACGTTATGCTGAAATCCGCCAAACTTCGTCGTCCCACGCAGAACGCCAACGCATATTCGAAGGACTGGAATCGCGCAAGAAAGCCGTCGGGCTCTATCATGATCCGGGGACATGCGGCAGCGGCGTCCGACTGCTGGAAGTCGCTGACGAAGTGATTCAGATCGATGTAACTGCCTTCGCCCTGTCCACGTATGCGAATGTCCGGATCGATCACCATGATGGTTTCGATGTGATTGGGAATGCGCTCCAGCAGACGGCGGATGGCAGCGGGCTTTCGCCTGTTGATGCCGTCGTCGAAACACCGCCATCCCGCTTGAGTCAGCCGCAGTACGGTGTTGTCCGTGGATCCATCGCTGATCAGCCACACCCGATCCCGGTAGGGTCCGAATGATTCAATGAATTCCTCAATGTGGTCTTCCAGATTGAAAATCGAGGCAATGATGGCGTACGGCGAGGCCGGTACTGCCAACCGTGAGTCCGGCGGTGCAATCGCGTCGAGATCAATCGAGACATCCTTGCCTTGATCACTTCCGGGAATTCCGGGGGTTCCCGCGGTCTGGCGACGGCGCATGTACAATCGCAGAGCAAAATCCAGCGCATCTGTGTACACGATCAGATTGGCCACGGCGAAGATCAGAATCGAGAAACCGATTGCCCGAGCGTTTACCATGGAGAGGGCGAGCCAGCCCGCCAGCAGTCCGCAGACCGCGAGCGGCGCCAGCACGGAGGATCTGCGTCCGGCCTTCATGCCTCGACCTCAGCGAGACGAGCGGTTTCGGGTTGAAATACCGGAAGTCGAGCGCTGAGCTCAGCTTGAATTTCGCTTTCATCCGCGATGAATTGACCGAACTCGGCGAGGATGGGCATGGCGCTCAAAATCCACAACAGCGATCGAACGCGGGACGGCAAATGCGCCACTCGTTTCTCCAGCGATGCCAGCGCCGTCTCGAAACTCTGTTCCATGCGCACAATGACGTCCCTCACGACGGGATCAATCGGCAGAATCTTCGCCGCTTGATCCCAGGCGACGTTTGTTCCGGCGACTTGTCGGCGAAGGTAGCGAGTGTGCGGCAAAAGGTTCGGGTCTCGCGCGAACGCCGCCCCCGAGAATGGAATGACGTAGGGATACATGCCGATTTCGCATCCCCGCCGTAGCCAGCGATATGTGCCGCGCAGGGTTTGCACGACATCGTCCAAAGTCGAGTGCGGCGAACTTAGGATGATATCTAAAAAAGGAGTCACTCCGGTGGCAAGCGCCGCCGATAGCATGGGCTCGATGTGCCGGTATATTTGCGCTTTGTTGAACTCGGTGAGCACGCGTTGCGAGAAACTTTCGATTCCGAAGCCCAGTACGCGGAACCCGGCGAGCCTCATCGCCGTGAGCCTCTCCTCGGTCATCGCATCGATACGGTTGGTGCTGATGAACTGCAGCTGTGCCGGAATGTGCCCGCGCTTTTTAGCCGCTACAATGGCTTCGCACAGGAGTAGGACCCTCCGGTCGCTGGTAAATGTGAAAATATCGTCCTGGAAAATGATTGTGCGCACTTGTGGGTGCGCGGTGATGATGCGCTCGATCATTGTCATACATTCAGCCGCGTCGAGCCGCGAGATCCCGGCAACACTTCCTTGAGCCTCATGCAGGAAATTTGTAGCCGAACAAAATGTGCAGTTCATCGGGCAATAGTTCAGCGTGATCAATCGTACCGAGCGGATTTCCGCAAGGTGCGCCTCGCGTGCGGCCTTGCTCGGCAGTGAGCCGACGCGATAAGCGGCCTCGAGACGTTCCCAGTAAGCCGCGTAGGGCATCTTCTCGTAAGGCGTGCTGTAGATCGCATCCCGCAGCTCTTCTCGATTCAGCGCGCGTTGCGGAACCGAGATAAGCGTGCCATCGGCGCCGCGCTGCACGGACCCTGGCATGCCGTCCAACGCTTGACCCGAGCGCAGGCGCCCAACGAGCTCGAGCAGCGGCCTTTCCCCTTCGCCCAAGACTACGAGGTCAAAAGGCCCCAATTCGAACATCAGTTCGGGGCGAAAGGTTGCCTCCATGCCTCCCGCAACGATGAATGCGCGCGGAGCCACCCGACGCACGATATAGGCAAGCTCCAAATCGAATCGCAGTGTCATCCCCGTCGTGGAGACGCCGACGATGTCCCATCTGCAGTTCGAGAGCTCGCGTTCGAGCGCTCGCTGCGGCGGCTCGTGGCAACAGTTCGGATCGAATACCGTCGCCGCGATGCCGGCGGATTGGAGAACGCCAGCCAATCGCCAGACCCCAAGGGGCGGAGCGAGGAAGGTGTACTCTCCACAATGCGGATCGTATGGCCCAATCAGCAATACTCTGGGCGCGCTGACACACTCTACCGACATAGATTCCGCCGTTGCTCCCTAGATGGCGTTGGACTTACAGGACTAAATGGTTGTTCTACAAAACAATTGCGCGCTTTTCAGTGCAAAGTCAACACCGACGCCCATGCGGCCGAATATGTAAAAGTTGCACGCGCATGGGACGGTCATAATCAAAATAGTCTTGATTAACGGCACACTGCGAGTCTCCCACATTCCACTATCACCCACGATCGCCATGATGAATCGGAAATTTCCTACAGCGGTGTGCGGGCCGTGGGCGCCGCCTCCGCAACCAAGTCGCAGGGAGGGACGAGCCTCGGCTCCGGGCAGAATAGTTCCGTCATCGGCGCAGCTGCATTCGAAGGGACAGCCAGCTGGACACTTGATGTATGGGGGAAGGTGCGCCGCCTGATTCGGGAAAACGCAGCGACCGCGCAGGCCGATGAGGCGACCTTGGTCAACGCCACACTGTCAGAGCAAACTTTGCTCGCCGGTACGGTCATCGAGTTGAGGTTTGCCGACGCCGAGATCGATCTGCAGCAGAAGACGGTCGGGGCGTTTAGGAATGCGCTTCAGATCGTCGAGCAGCAAGGAGCCGCGGGTATCACCGCGACTCCGCCTTCCGCGGTGATTACGGCACGTGCCGCCCTAGAAACCGCTCAAGCCAACTTGATTGGTCTGGGCGTGGCGCGGGCCCAATTTGCGCATGCCATGCAGTACTGGTCGGCAAGAATCCGGAGGAGTTAGATATCCCCCGCAGCGTGGGTCTGCCGACATTGCCGGCGGTGCCGGCCGGAATGCCATCAACTTTGCTGCAGCGTCGCCCCGACATCGCCGCCGCCGAACGTATCGTGGCCGCGCAGAACGCCGCGATTGGCATCGCAGTAGCGGCATACTATCCGACGCTCTCGCTGTCGGCGGACGCGGGTTTTTCACAATCGCCGTTAGGCGGTTTGTTGCATGCCGCCAATCATGTGTGGTACATCGGGCTGCGCATCCTCGCCGACCAGGCGACGGCGCTTGATATCGCGGTGGCCGACGCTATTCGCGGCACAGAGCTCGCACTCGCTGAATTCCAGGCCGGCACGGTGGACTACACGACCGTTGCCTTCGCCCAAGAGACTCAGTTGGGAGTTCAGCAAAACCAGATCACCGTGCAGCAAAGTCGTTTACTCGCGGCCGTGTCTCTTATTGGGGATCTTGGCGGCGGCTGGTCCGATGACCAACTGCACGATCCGCAGCATCCCAACTTGCGAAGATGATGGTGCCGCACATTGTCACGACTGAAATCGTTTCGCCCGCCGCTGAAATCTCGCGGTGACCTGCCGCCATGATCCTCTTTCCTCAGGCGGACAAGCGTCTTGAGGCTAACATGTCACAGAGCGAAAAATTACCCTTGGGTTCACACGTGGTCACGCCGCGTCGAGGCTATCTACATCACGGTATCTACGTAGGTGATGGCAGGGTCGTGCATTACGCGGGACTTGCGAATGGCCTGCTACGCGGATCAGTGGAAGAGATTTCGCTCGCTGGTTTCGGCCGCGGTCACCCCATCTGGATCAAATCCGATGCACCCTCGAGCTTCGAACCTCGAGAGGTAATCCGTCGGGCGCGCTCGCGGGTAGGCGAGGACTCTTATCGTTTGTTTACCAACAACTGTGAGCATTTTTGCGAATGGTGCTTGCGCGGTGAGCCCCGCAGCTACCAGGTGGAGGCCTGGCTAGTGCGCCCAGGACGCGCGCTGCAAAGGGCTGTTCTCTCGATCGCAAAGCCGTTCTCCGCGCCGGTGAAAATCGGACAGTGAGCGCGCCGCAGTGCGGCAGGGCCTGTCCAAAGTTGCAGCTGAAATATTGGCCCGCCATGGCGACATCAAGGCCACACGGTGCGTTCCAATAATGTTCCTACCGAAAAACCGGCTACATAACAGGTGTTGGCCGATGCCATAGAGGATAACGCAAGCGTCAATGGAAACCGCGAATCCGCGACTCTTTTGGAGGCTTTATGCACGCGCTGGTTGTCGTTGTAGTGACTGTGGGCGTCATTGTCCTTTCGCTCGTAGGACTGTTGAGCGTGTGGACTGATTTACATGCGCGAATCGATTTTCCGGACCTGGCACCCCCTGATTATGAGGAAGAGCCATATGGCGACAGCCCGACGATTCCCGGGCTCGCGGATGAATCTTTGCGGCCGCGGGCGTGACGAGTGCTGCACTTGAAATTCCGGTCCCTCTTTCTGTAGCGGTTCATTAACCGGTCGGCAGCAGAATATAACCGTACCGCAATGAAACGATAACTGGAGACCGAATATGAGCACATCCCGAATCATCGCTATTTTTCTGTCAATTCTACTCACGTTGGGCGAAGTGGCATTCTTCGTTGCCTCCACTCCTCCCATAAATTAGCGGCCGGGATGATACTGAGGAGGGCCCCGTGTCCAAGATCCGAACGCGCATCACCGGTATAGCTGCGATTATCCTCGGTATCTCGCTTACGCTGTTGGCGAGCGGTTCGGCGAGTGCCGGCGATACGGTCCAGCTCCGACTCTATAACGACGGATCAGACAGCCTCGTCGTGACCGTCTGGGATGTGAATGCCCGGTTTCCGGGACCGGCTGTGGTAACCGAACGAATCGACGGATTTGCCTGGATTCCGGTGATGGTCAACGCCGGCGTTGACGGTAACGGGCACATAGTTTGGACCGCGAGAAGCGGCGAGGACGCCTTCCTTCGGTGCGGGCGGCGAGACTTGGGGTCGCTTGGGGAGGATAACTCGGTGCGAGTGTTTACCGATTCCAACTGCGCGATAACAGCCAGCGAATATTGACACGCGTCCCGGCTGGTGGCGTATGGATGGCTCGTCCATGCGGGGTGTTACACTTAAAATCACTTAAAATCACTTAAACGCACGGGAAAAGCCGTGCATCCCGTGACGGCCCCCCGCGCCCGGCTTCATGTTCGTGCTTAATGTTGCGTTAAACGAGGTGTGTTAAGGGTAACTACGAGGTAAGAATGCGGCTATTGGTCGTCGAAGACGAAGAACGAATCGTCGAGTTATTGCGCTCAGCTTTCGAGCGCGCAGGCTTTGTGGTCGATTCTGTCGGCACTATGGCTGAGGCGGGTCTCGCGCTGTCCTCCGTCGCCTACGATGCCGCGATTCTCGATCTTGGGCTACCTGACGGCGATGGCTTGCGTGTGCTTGCGAACATCCGCAGTTCGGGCAATCGAGTGCCGGTGCTCATTCTCACCGCCCGTGATGCGGTTGAAGAGCGGGTAGGCGGGTTGGACTCAGGCGCCGATGATTACCTCGTCAAACCCTTCGCCGTGTCTGAATTGATTTCCCGCATTAAGGCGCTTCTGCGCAGACCGGGGCACGCCTTGGGCATTACGCTACAAGCCGGCAATCTCGCATTCGACACGATTGGCAGGGATGTGCGGGTTGGCACAACACACATCAGCGTGCCACGCCACGAACTGGCCATTCTTGAACACTTGATGCGCCGTATGGGTCGGGTGGTACCGCGTGCCGTCTTGGAAGAGAAGCTCTATGGCATCGATGAGCCCCTGGAGTCCAATGCCATCCCAGTTCACATTCATCACTTGAGGCGCAAGCTCGCAGAGTCTGGGGCTACCCCAGTGATCCATACCGTGCGGGGCATTGGATATCTTTTGGCCGAGAAGCCAGTATGAGATTTTGGCCGCGCTCGCTGCAAGCGCAACTTGCATTGAGGCTTGCAGCGGTATTTGTGGTGGCAACGCTGCTCGGCGTCTGGGCCGTTGTCTATGAGGGAACGCAAGCTGCGACGACGCTCGGCGATGATGAGCTGGAACGGCGCGCCGTTCAGATCGCTCACTCCGTCACCCGCGCACCCGACGGGAGCGTGCGACTTCAATTGTCCGACCGGCTAAAAGTACTTTATGGCTCGCCTGCGCGCACGCGTCTATTGGCATTGCGCAAACTCGACGGTACGCCGATCGCCGCTTCCGATGCGGAATTTGCAAAGGAAATTCAGCTCTCGCCGGTTGAGAGCTCCGAGAGACACGCCTTTCAACTCGATGATTTTGGCGTAACCAGTCAAGACTATAACGGTCTTACCGTGCGTGAAAACAGCGCGATCGGACCAATATTGGTATCCGTCGCCGCGGCGTCCGACGCAGAGGCTTTGGCGCACGGATTGATGAAGGCCTTCATGGTGGACCTCGCCTGGGCGATCCCGTTTTTTGCGGCGGGCACGCTCGCAGTTGCGGTTTTGAGCGTGCGACGAGGCCTTGAACCCGTCCTCGCCGTGTCGGAAAAGGCCGCCGCCATCGGGCCTGGCACGACGGGCGCGCGCCTGCCGATCCAGGGCCTACCCACGGAACTTGTGCCCTTAGTGGCAGCCGTGAATGGTGCTCTCGATCGGCTGGAGCAGGGATTTGCCCTGCAGCGTCAATTTACCGCGAACGCGGCCCACGAGCTGAGAACGCCGCTTGCGATTCTCAGCGCCGGTCTTGAGGAACTGCAAAACTCCCCGGAAATTGCGAAACTGCGGGACGATGCCGAGCGCATGAATCGGCTGGTTGCGCAGCTCCTGCGCGTCGCGCGCCTGGACAGCGTCTCAATCGATGTCAACGAGAAGGTGGACCTATGCGCTACCACCCGCGAAGTGGTCGAGTATCTAACCCCGTGGGCTGTAGCTCAACGTCGGTCACTCGGTTTCGATGCTCCCGACGCCCCGGTCCGCGTGCGCGGTAATTCCCACGCGATCGCCGACGCGGTGAGAAACCTGGTCGAGAACGCGGTGCATCACACCAGGCAAGGAACCGAGGTGAGCGTCACCGTGTCCACGGCGGCCGCCATCAGCGTCGCAGATCACGGGCCCGGAATCGAAGACTCAAACCGGCGGCATATTTTTGAGCGATTCTGGCGCGGCCGCGGGGTGCGTAGTCCAGGCGCGGGACTCGGCCTTGCGATCGTCGCGGAAATCGTCAAGGCGCACAGAGGAGACATTCAAGTGTCCAATGCGCCCGAGGGTGGCTCCGTCTTTGTGATGCAGTTTCCTCTCGCACCGGAGGGCAATTGACGCCATGGATGGCCCCGTTACATCTGTAACGGCATGAGGATTGTTTGAAATCGCCCGAATAAGGCGATCGGAGATGCTGTAGTGGAGATCCGGCGGTACTGTCCCCGCCGGACGAAACCGGAGGAAGTGTCGTAATGCTGGATTCCTTGCCTTCGTCGAGCAACAATACCGACATGCCGGATGTCCTGCAGCCTCATGTACTGGTGTTGGACGATGATCCGCAGATCCGGGAGCTGCTGGAGGAATACCTCACGCAAAACGGGCTGCGCGTCAGCGTCGTCTCGAAGAGTGCGGATATGAACCGGATTCTCGCGGACGAGGCGATCGACCTGGTCGTTCTCGACCTGCGTTTGGCAGGCGAGGACGGAATGGCAATCGCCAGGACATTAAGGGCCGACTCCGCGATACCGATCGTCATGCTGACCGGTGTGCGTGACGAGGCTGACCGCGTCATGGGCCTCGAGCTGGGAGCCGACGATTATCTGACTAAACCTTTCAGTCCGCGGGAGCTGCTGGCGCGCATTCGCACAGTCTTGCGGCGCACGAAGGCAACTGTGTCAGCTCAAGCACGCCAAGCGGAAATTCGCGCCTACCGGTTCGGCGAGTTCGAACTTAATTTGCGGACTCGCCGGCTGAAGGCATCCGATGGGCGCTTAATCAATCTGAGTAACGGCGAATTCAACCTGCTCGCCGCGCTGTGCGCCGCTCCCCGGCGGATCCTCACTCGCGACCAGCTGCTCGAAGCCAGTCGCGTATACGACAACGAAGTCTATGATCGCTCAATCGACGTGCAGATCCTGCGTCTACGTCGCAAGGTAGAGAAGGATCCGAGCCAGCCTCAGTGCATCCTCACCGAGAGGGGTGTAGGGTACAAGTTGGACATTGGCGTCGAAATCCTCTACTAGGCGTACGCGGCGCGCAATTTCTCGGCAAGTGCTTCCGACAGTTCGCGACGTTGAAGGGGTTTGCGTATTACTTCGCATATACCAGCAGCCGCTGCACGCTCGGCAAGGTTCGGGCCGCCATAGCCGCTCATCAGTATCACCGGGATGTCCGAGCGCACCTTCCGCAGCTCGCGGGTCAGCTCTGTACCGATAAGTCCGGGCATATTCTCATCCGTGAGGACCAGATCAAAGCGCTGTGGCGTTAGGCGAAACGCTTGCAGAGCGGCCGCGCTCGAATCGAATCCCACGGGCTCGTAACCAAGCTCGGCCAGCACTTCCTCTGCAAGTGCCACAAGCGTGGGCTCGTCGTCGACGATCATGACGGTTTCCCCACTCCCCTGTGACAACTCCGCGGCCGGCGGATCCGAGGAGCGCGCGGCCTCGCCGGCAACCGGGAGCCAGATGCTGAACGCGGTGCCCGCTGCCGGTTGTGTGGAAACGTCTATTGCACCGCCGAGGTCCTGAACGATCCCGTCAACGAGCGAAAGGCCGAGCCCAGTACCCGCCCCGACGCCTTTGGTCGTGAAAAACGGATCAAAGACCCGGTCGAGGACGGCTCGCGGGATTCCGCCACCGCTGTCGCGCACGGTGAGCAGGGCATATTCGCCAGGAGACAGGCTGCCTCGTGTCGTTGAACGAGCCTCGTAGACTACTGCCCGTTCCAGCGTGACGTATAGTGTGCCGCCGCTTTCCATCGCCTGTACAGCATTGGTGCAAAGATTCATCACAACCTGATGGAGATCAGTTGCATCTCCGATCACGGCTACGTTGCCCGCTGCAAGTCTCTTGTCAAAACTTATTTGCGGCGGCAGCGAAGGTTCAAGAAGATCGAGGGTTTCCTCGACGACTGCTTGAATGTTTGTGAGCACGCGTTCGCTCATGCCACTGCGGCTGAATCCCAAAATGCGGTCGACAAGGATCTTGGCGCGCTCTGCTCCGTGCATGACATTGTCGATGTAGCGCCTCAAGGCGCCGCCTTCCGGCGAGTGCTGCTGCGCGAGTTCGCCATACCCCAGTATAGAACCTAGTATATTGTTGAAATCGTGTGCGATGCCGCCGGCCAGTGAGCCAAGCGCTTCCAGCCTCTGGGATTGAGCCTGACGCTCGTTGCTCTCGCGCAGCGCCCGCTCGCCGGCTTCGATTTGGTTGAGTTGGCGCACGAGTGCCATTACGGTCAGCGCTCCAAGAAGAGTCAGTCCGAGGGTTCGCAAAATGGCTCGGCCCGCCTCATCGCGCCACGAACTCAACGCCACGGACTCCTTGCGTGTAACCGTGAGCACGAGCGGCGCGTCCCTCACAGGCGAGACAGCAGCAAACTCGCGGTTCCCGTCGATTGGACTCGTCAGCCTAAAAGGCGATGCTTCCCCCGTAGGGGCGATAATCTGGGGAAACTTCCGGCCGACGAGTTCTTGGGTCGGGGGGTTGCGGACCAGCAAGGTGCCATCGCTGCGCAACAGTTGTATAGCATTGCCGGGGCCGAGTTGGACCGCTCCGTAGAGATCTTTCAAATCCTGCAGATCGACAGTGGCCGTTACCACACCCAGAAATTTCCTGTGATCGTCCTGGATTCGGCGCGACAACAGAACCACATTCCTCGCTCCGTTATGGCCTAGAGGTTCCGTGATAAAGAGCCCGGAAGATGCATCTTCGCGCAGCGCGACGAAGTGGGATCGGTTAGAGATGTCGAGATCCGCTACGCCGCGCCCGTCTGATCGATAGCGCTGTATACCATCCGCATCTGCGATGGTGAGTTGGCGTACCTGTCGCACTCCTGCGGCCCGATCGGCAAGGACACCGTCGACCTGATCTTTCGACTCCTCACGTCCGTCAGTTGCGTACCATCGCGCGGTGTCTTTTAACAGCAGATCGAAGGTCTCCGAAGTCCACGCGGTTTGCTCGGATAGCGCTCGCGCGAGATTCCCGAGCTCGCGATCGATCGCGTCGACTGATTGGCGATACGTCCGCCAGAGGCCCAAAAACGATGAACCTGCAAATCCAACGAGCACGAGTATGCCCAGTGCAACAACCCGGCGGCGAATCGAGGCGTACCGGACTGAAGCGTCGTTTGATGAAGCGATGGTGGTCGGTTGCATGCGCCCAACAATCATAACCTCCCACGCAAGTGCAACGGGATAGGACAGGCATTACAGCTGAAACGATTGGCCGGCGACGGGAAATCGCGCCTAAGGCTGTCCCGGTTATTCTGCAAACAACATGGTGACTATTGCGATTTACGAGCCAGATGACTTCATGAAGAGCTTGCTAGTCGAGTGGCTGAGCGAAGCAGGATATTACGTGCATGCAGCCGCGGCCCAGGAACGGAGTTCAGCCGTCGATCTTGTCATCGTCAGCATTCAGATGCCCAAGCACGGAGGTGTCGGGGTGATACAGGCGATGCGCGCGATACATCCGGGAACTCCCCTCATAGCCCTATCAAGCCATTTTCGTTCCGGCTTGTCGTCCGTGGGCGCTGCCGCACAATCGCTCGGCGTAAGCCGGGTTCTCGCGAAGCCGTTGACCCGCAACGATCTCCTGGGAGCGGTCAATGGCGTCATTGGACCGCCCGGTCGCCATCACTGAATTGGCTGTTACGGGGTCAATTTGACAGATGCCAAATGCGTGCGGCAGAGCCGCAGCGGTCCCGCGGGGGCCGCCGCAAGCTCGATTTCAATAAACCAACCGATGGATTCTAAGTGCTCTTTTCGCCGCCTCTCGCCTTGGCGATCGCCGCCTCGACTTGAGATTTGGCACCTTCGACAGCCTTTTGGACACAGGCGCTGTCTTCGTCCAGCGCGAACGATTCGTCCGCCGAGCACGCCTTGCGCGCAGCATCCAGCACGCTGTAATTGAGCATTAGCACGCCGTATTCCGTCGTGAGCGCCGCGCGATCGATCTCAATGCGCGCCGTGGTCGTGACCTGCTCAATGGGCGTGCCAGTCGCCTCGCGGCCGACGATGTCCTCGGCCGGTACAGAGACCGTGATCGGGTCGAGCTGGACAGGGTTGAGCGAGTCGTGATCGGCTGCATGCACGCGAGCGCACATCAGGGCGAGCGCCCCGACGGCGAAGGCGGCGGGCAGGCTGCGGCCGAGGGGGTTCATCCGAATCGAAGTCAAATAAGTCATGATGCGATCTCCTTTCTGACGACGGCACGCTTGCCGTTCGCTACGGTGGAGATTTTGCGCCGGCGCTTGCACCATTTTATTTCGGATGGGCCCGGTGCGGGTTTCAGTTCACATACAGCAGACCCATGCGCGCGGGTTTGAGGTCACCCTGTACCATCGCCACGCTCAGAATCCCATTCGAAAGGAAATCAAATGGAACGTGAGAGCGGCGCCGAGCAGAGCCAGCAATGAAGCCGCCAACAGGATTGCCCATAGTTTGACGAACCAAGCGCGAGAGCTCCGCAGCACGACGCCAGCGTTCCAAAGTCCGACAGCAGCGGCGCCGAGGAATACAATGGGCGACAGGATCCTTAACAGGACGATCCAACCGTTCATCTTGGAAATCAAATCGAGCGCCGTCGTCATAGCAATGATCACGGTGGCCCATCCCAGGAATACCAGGACGGCAGCAAGCGAGGCGATGCGTACTGCGCGATGCGCTTTTGCGTTCAATCCTGACAAGGCGTAGGAAGCTTTGAATCGCCGACGTGCCAGCGCGCCCGCCGGCCACGCCAAGCTGCCCAGCAGGAGCACTGATACGCTTGCCGCAAGGACCGGAAGCCACCAAGCGCCGGATTTGGATGGCGCGGGTCGATCGTACATCTGAAACGGTGATACCTCATCGAAGCTGAATCGAACGACTTTGCCTCCCTCGACACGTGCCGCAAGAAGGTCCTTGCCATTCTCCTCACGCCAGATGAAGGGCGCTATCTCGCGCCAGCGTTCGGGAACCCCGGATGGACTGACGATGCTCGATACGCCGATGGTGCCATCGCCATTGTCGATAACCTTTGCCTCGCTTATGACGTTCAGCAAGCTCATGAAGCTTGAGTCGAATCGCCGTGAACCTATGTAGTGGCCGGCAATCATAGCGGCATGTTCGGCGGCGGTCTTTTGTTCAGCGGCGGTCTTTTCGTTAACATTGCCGTTATATGCCGGCGCGGGTAGATAACGATCTGCGAACTCGTGGAAAAGCGTTGAGCGAATTCCTTGGGCCGCACCGTCTTTGCCGGTGCTGTTCATGGAAACGAGCAGTCCGACGCCGTCGTCGATGAACAAATTCAGTTCGCTGTGAAACCACTGCGTATCGCCCCCGTGAGAGATCACTCGATGGCCGTTGTAGTTGTTCTCGTAAAATCCCAAAAGCATGCGGTTGACACGGGGAAGAATAGTCAGTGCGCTGCCGTGCATTTGCGCCGCTGTGTCGGGACGAAGGATTTGGGTCGAACCGTACCGGCCGTTTTGCAGATGCGCGATCATGAAATGCG
>DASWUU010000192.1:0-9787 GCA_036401515.1 Steroidobacteraceae bacterium | reverse complement strand
ATCGCGGCCAGCAGACACCTGGGCGGCCTTCGGAATGCTGATATTCAGCGATTCGATGTCGCGTCCCGCGGAGATCAGGGCCGGCGAGGCATCGGATGCATGCACCGCCCCGGCAAACGGTGTCAACACATCATTAGCGATCTGCCCTCCAATCCCGGGCGCCACCGGCGTGGGCAGCGCGCTTGCCAAGGCGTCCGACATAATGACCGGCACAGTGTTGCCAATGATGTCGCGTCCCGCCGTCAGCTCAAGCTGCCCGTTGCTGGCGGGGAATAACGAGAACCCACCGCCCGTAATGGTGATATCTCCTTGTAGAGAGCGCACAGTGAGCGAGGCCGGATAGGCCTGTCCAAATTCGCCGCCGTATCCGTTTGCGGCGGTCGGACCTTCTAACTCTGTAAGATTGGCAAGTAGATTTTGAAGGGAGACGGAACCCCCTGTGCTTTGTATGCTCAACTTGGAATCATTGCCATACGTGAAGTAGCCGCTAATCAGGGACGGCCGCTCCAATCGCGAATAAATTTGATTCAGGCTGGTTGGATTGACCACCGCGTCGATGTTGATATCGAGCCGTGCTTGTATGGATACCTGCGCATCGTTGAGCGCGATCAAGGAGCCGACGTTGGCGCCGGGAATGGCGCGAACCGCGCTGAACGCACCGCCGGCACTTAAAGTGCCGATGCCATCGGCGACGTAGAACTGGCCACTGCCCACATCGCCGCCTGCCGCGACATTCAGGCCACCGCTATTAACGTGCGTGACGAGCCCGTGCGAGACGAACTCGCTGTCGCTGGCAGCAGCCGAGACATTGAGAATGTCGCGGCCCGCGGTGAGGCTCACGTCACCGCCACCGAGCGCGCCGACGTTCCAGCCAAATTGATTCAGGTCGACTCCCCATTGCACGGGTTGCGGTCGGCTTGAAGTGTTGCCTTGACGAATCTGCCAGTCGGAGATGGCTTGCGAAACCGGCGCACCTTGTATATCGCGCCCCGCGCTCACCATGACGTTGCCGCCCTGGGAGGGAAAATTGAACACTTTATTCGACCCGGTTACCGGGAGGGCGGCCCCGGCGGCCAATCCAGCGGTGTACACCGAACTCCCCATTCCAAATACCACGTCGCGCGAGGCAACCAGGTCCACGTCTCCGGTCCCGGTACGCACGGTGGCGCCGTTCGACAAGATCAAATCCGCATTGCTGCCGACATTGACTCCGAGTTGATTCGGGCTTTGCGCGCGGGCGCCCGCCACGAAGCGAAGCGACGAGGAGGCACCCGCGTTCAGTTCCACCGAGGGATTACCCAGTGCAGTCACTCCGGGTACGAACCCATCCGAAACAACGCTCTCGATGCTGATCGAACCGGCGGCGCGTACCGTCAAGTCGATCGGTTGTCCCGAATAGCGCCAGGAACTTAAATCCAACGAATCCGCCAGTGTCAGATTCCCCGTTGCTTCCACGTCCACCGCGGGACGTATCACCAACGGTAGGGTGCTAGAGGCGTTCAGCCGTGAAGAAATCACTGATCCCGCGGCCGACATGTACGCTGCCACGGAGGATTGAACGCTGCTGAAATCGGCAGCTGACGGCGCAGCAGAAACGGCAAACGTCGAAATCGGTTCGATGATCACTTGCGCGACGCCGCTGAGATCGCTTGGCAACGACGAGATGGCAATATCCGAACTCCCCGACGTGGGCGCACGGACCAGCAAAGTTCCCATCCCCTGGGACCCCAGAGCACTGACAACACTGCCGCTCGCCAGCGATACAGTTCCCCCCGAGCCGGTGCCCAATTCAACTTGTCCGCCCCGGCCGGTGGCGCCGATACCATCCGCATGCAGGGCCGCCGATCCGTCGATCTGTACCGACGAGCCGCCGAACAATCCGATCTGACCGCGCTGGCCGGCGGAGGCGGCGGTGATCGTGCCATCAATGCGCACCATGCCACTATCGGCGGTGAGCATCACTTGATTCGCGGCAAGCGCATTACCCGCATTCAGGCTCAAATCGCCGGATTGCACACGGACACTAATCTGATCGGTGAAGCCGCCGGTAGCTAATCCAGCGCTCAAGGTATTCAGGTCGGTGCCCAATTGACCGGCATCGATAGAAACGCTGCCGCCGACCGCGGTGCTACCCGCATTGCCGCTCAGCTGCCCCTGCAGGGTAACGGTTCCACCGCCGAGTACGGCAAGCCTGCCGGCGGCCGCATCTCCCGCACCTGCCACATTCAATGTGCTGCCGGGAGCAAGAGCCACGTTGCCGCCTGCTCTCAGGTTTATGGCCCCGCCCGCCGCCGCAAGGCTTTGGTCGAGAACAGTGACAAGTGCGCCGCCAGCATTGATAGCTGCGGCCGGCCCGAGGTTCAAGTCTTGAGCCGATTGCAACGCTACTAGGCCGCCTTGCACATTGATCACGCCATTGTCTTGGATGTTATTCGCTGACAATGTGAGACTGCCGCCGATCATCGGCGTCCCTATCGGGACCGTGGCCGGCGCGGCGCCGATGGTCAATGTTCCATTGGGCACATTGATCAGAGTATTGGAGCCGGCGGCCGCGGTCAGCTCTGGTGCGTTTACCGACAGGTCACCGCCGGCGACCAATGATCCGCTGCCACGGCCAACCACGGCACTGCTCGCCGCGATCGCGGTGTTGGCGAATCCACCGATGGAAAAGGTCCCGCGACTGACGTCAAGTTCGCCGGCGCTGATACTGAGCGCACCTGTAGCGATGCCCGTTACGATCGCTGCCGCTGCATTAACGCCCTGCAATGTCACGATCTGGGCGCCCAGTTCGACATTGCTATTGGCAAGCGCGTTCACGCCGGTGCCGATCAGCGTGAGGGAAGTGAACGTCGGTGCACCGGAGGAGGAAACGCCCAAGCTCAATGGCGCGCCGACGTCGATCGCGCCCTGACTGGCCAGCCGCACTTGAGCCGCCTGATTGAGCGCTTCGAGCACGCTACCATTGATCACCAGCGCGTCGCCCCCGGAGCTCGGCGACAAAAGGCCAATGCTGCTCGAGGATAGCGAAACGGAGGCGCCGGGTACGGAAACCGTGCCCGACAGCGCGGCACCTCCCGGGGCATCGAGTGATAAAGCGCCGCGGGTGGCGAGACTCGCACCGCTTTCCACGGTAACCACACCGCCGCTCGAATCGCTGGGAAGGGATCGCTGCGCAATCAACAACGCTTGATCCGATACTGCCAAGAATGCGGCCCCGCCCGGATTGCTCGACGTAAGCCCTATGCTGCTCGAGCCAGGGTTGGCGGCGAGCGCAGCGGACTTCGAGGCAGACGTCGACATGATCGTCGCACCGGGCTGCAGATCGATGGATCTGTCTGCCACCAGCACGATCTGATCGGCCGACATCTGAACACCGGCGCCGATCATGACCGTGTCCGCGCTCACTGCAATGCTCGATCCGTCTTGCGAGGGGCGCCCGCCGAGGATGAGCGTTCCCGGGTTCCAGCCTTGGATCACCGACGCCGGCAGGTCCACTGCACCGGCAAACGGATTGGCCGCTTGTGCCGTGACATCGAGCGCCGAGGCGCTGATGTCAATCTCCGCCGCATTGCCGGTCACAGCCGCGGCGGTCAACACATCGCCCGCGACATGCAATCCTGCGCCGACGCTGATCGACAGCCGGCCAGCGTCTGCCGGCAGCGCGGACAGGCCTGCAGCGGCTGCAGGGACAAAGAAAGCGGAGGCCAAACTGTCTTGATAACCCGCGATGGCAAGCGCGTAGCTCGCGGGCCAGATCGCAAACGCGGTGTAATCAGCTGAGTGAACGCCGGTGTTTCCGAAGGTCAAATAGCCGGCTACCACCGGTGTGCCGTTCGGCAGGGTCGCATTCTGCCCCGGCACTATGTTTTGATAGCCCGATTCTACCTGCACCAATTGCGCACCCGGCAGCAATGCATAGCGTGCCGGCAACAAAGGATAAACACCGGCGGCGACGCCTCCGCCGCCGCTCAAATAGACACTGGTGCCCGGCGCAAGCGATGAACCCAGCCAGGCAACCGGATCGTAGGGGGCGTACTGACCCATTAATGATGGCACGATTGCGTACAGCCCCACCACACCGCCGCCCGCGGGACTCGTGTCGTTCGAAAGTCGATCGTGAGTGCCTCCGGTGCCCGGCACCCATTCATAGGCATACAAATCGCCACCGCCGCGCAGATCCACCACGGCCCCACTGGCGATCGTGACATCCGGACCCTGAAGCGTCACTTGACGAGCCGGCAGAGCGCTGAGGACGTCCGAATACACCCATTGCTTACCGCCGAGCTGGGTGTTCCCGTAAGGAATCACGACGCCATTGGCGCTCACGGAGGTGAGGCTGTCGGCCGCCAAAGTGAGCGCGGTCCCCGCCTCCAAGTCTATCGAACCGAACGGCGCGAGCAGCGTGCCGGAGCTGGTGATGTTGTCGGCGGTAATCGTGATCGAGCCAGCGGCGCTCAAGGGGACGCCGGGCGATACGCCGCTTTGCCCGACGGCGACCGTATTGCCGATACCGCTCGAGTTGATCGAAAACGCCGTACCGGTCGCCGGATAGATTCTCGATGCGTTCAAAGTCAGGTCGCCGCCCACGGTGAGGCTGCCAATGAATCGGCCCGCAGCAGCCGCAGCGCCCTGCAGGAGAACATCGCCCTCACTGGTCAAAGTAACGGACTTCGCGCCGTTGAACACCGCGGAACCGAACAGATCCACATTCTGCGCGGAGGCATTGAACGTGCCGCCCCCAGTGGTTGCTGCGGGGTTTTGAAATCCCAGTGAATTGCCAATCGCGATGCTTGCGGCACCCAACGATGCGTCGATGCCGCTACCCACTGCAATAACGGGAGCATCCAGCGTAAATTGCCGCGCGAAGTTGAGCGGGACGTCAGTATCGATCTCCACCCGGCTGGCATCGACCGATTGGGCACTGCCCGCTTCGAGCCGCAACGAATCGATGCCGGACTGCAGCAGCAAATCCGCTCCCAATATTGTTAATCCATATTGGGCCGCTGAAGGTTGCGAATTCGCAGTGCTCGAAATCACGCTGATAACGCGCGGTGTGGCCGGAAATGTCCCAAGCAACGCGCTCGGCACCGAATACCAGCTCTCCGAACGTGTCAAGGCAATGTCGAGCGACCCTGCGTTGGGTTGGCCCAACTGGCCTACCCCTGCGGCTCCCCGCAATGAGCCTAGAAGTGCGATGGACTCGGGTGCATGGACGTTGAGGGCGCCACCGGCGCTCGCCACCGTTTCGCGCGTATACCGTCCAGTGCCAACACCATTCTGAACGTCCAGCACCGCACTGCTGCCCGAAAAATCAATCTTAGAGCCAGGCTCGGCCACCACCGAACCACGATCTGCGAACAAGTTAACTGTGCCGCCTGCCAGCACGTTACCCAAGCGCAACCCCGCATCGCTGGGTTTGACCTGCGCCGAGCCGCTGACATCGATGATCGCGCGTGCGCCGATTTCAATATTGAGTCCCGCCAGATAGCCTGGATCGAGATTCGCATTGGTCGGCGTCAAAGTCTGGACCGTGACCGTGCCGCCCTGCGCGCGCAAAGTGCCGTTCATCGACACGCCTCCCACGCCGCCCAAATCGATGCGGCTCTGCGCGCCTGAATCGACGGTAATAGATGCGCCGGCTTGAATGTCTAATAATCCGACATTGTTCGTGCCGATGACTGGCAGATACCCCGGCAATGCACCATTGGTCACCACCGTCAGCGTCACGCTTTCCGGTGGCCGATTGACTTCGGGCAAAATCGTCGTGTGGGCAAAAGAAGCTACCGTTCCACCAGAAGATCGCATCAGATAACCGGGATCGAGCTGAAGCGACTCGCTCTGCGCTATAACTTGAGTTCCGGCAGTCACGGTTAGCGCATCCGGTGGACTACTGGTAGCCGCTAACAAGCCGGATGCATTCAACGTGACGCTGGAAAATCCATAATCGGAGAAAAGTGATGAATAAAGCGCAAAAGCCCCGCTTGGGTTGGTGCTGTCGTCGACGCGTTGCGCTGTGGTCCAACCTGCGCCATTGCTCAGCGTAAGCCGAGGCGCCGACAAATCCAGTGTACCGCCGGCGGCGGTGCCGACACCGAAGGCGTCCAGAGCCACGTTCGGCCCTACCTGGAGCGCAGATCCTGCCGGATCGGCGAGCAGCGTAATGGTCCCGCCCTTGCCGCCGGTCATTTGATTGGCGCTGTTGATCCATGCGCCGCCGCTCGCCCGCAACGACACATCGCCGCCAAGTACCAGTTCGCCGCCCGGTACGGTCAGAGCAAGTTCGATGCTGCCGCCGTTTTGCAAAGTCGGCGAAACGCTTGTTACACCAGCCAGGCTGGCCGAGTCGTTGGTCCACTGGCCCCGTACGTCGAGCGTTACGCCATTCCCGATCTGTACGCCGCTGCGGGGAATGAGCGCGCTTTGCGAGCCCACCGTCTGGACGCTCTGGAATGCGAGGCTTCCGCCGAGCGCAGTGATGTTGGAGAGAATATCAATGCGCGGCGCTTGCACGCTCAAAACACTGCCAGGCATGAGTTGCAGCGGCAGATTGGCGGGCAAGCTCACGCGCAAATTGCTGTAAATAGCCGTATTAGTGAATCCGCCATTGAGCAAATAATCCACCGGAAGCTCGAGAGTGGCGGGTGGCAGGGCCACCGCATCATCAACCACCACGGGATACGGTGCGTTCGTGAACTCGACCGAGGGCGACAGAAAATCAGGGGCTGCGGCCTGTCCTGGAAGACCGCCGCTCAAGCCGATCGTGAGCGTGCCACCGATCAGCCGGGTTGCGTCGGTGAGTTGATAAGGACCATTTACAACATGGCCGATGAGGGTGCCGTTTAGCACCAAGCTCGGGGCGGCAAAGGTCAAACTGCCCGCATTCGCGCCTTGCACATAGCCCGCCTGGTAGTGGCTCAAGCCCGGGGTGGCCACGACATCCTGAACGCCCCATTTGTTGAAGGTCTGCGTAAACGTAGGATTCAGTACTTTTGTATAAGTGAGCAACGGGTTCGCGCTGCCGATGTCGTACAATTTGCCGTCGGCGCCCACCAATTGCGTTGTCTGCAATACGCCGCCGTCATAGACGGTCTTGCCGCCCGACACATTGATGCTCGCACCCTGCTGGACAACGACATCTCCTTCGGATTCGATTGTGACTTTGCCGCCGGTCTCGGTGCGCTGCGCAATCGTTAAGGGTATGGCACCGATAGCGGAGGCGACATTAGCTAAGGGCGTTCCCACCCGCGCATCCACATAAACGGTTTGTCCCCGCAGCGCGCCGTTTTGCTGCGTTGGGTCGTCCGCCAGTTCGGCGCCGCGCAACTGTACCGCCACCAGATTGGCCGACATGGGCAGCTCCGCGGTGCTGCCCGACAGATCTATCTTGGCGCCCGCATCGATACGAATGCGCGCATCAGTATTGCCGTTGGTAACCACACCGGCGCCGGGATTGGCGGATGCCGTAACCGTCAATATCCCGGCAGGAGCGGTAATCTCACCGCCATGCATCAATATCTCTTGACCCAATAACCTAATTGTCGAGGGCAACTGCGGCTGGTCGGCGACGGCCGTGACCGTGTCGTTGAGTTCCGGCAGGATGTCGATGCTGCTCTGGGCGCCGAGCTCCAGGGTGCCGCCTTTGCTCGAGCTGATCACTGCCCCGCCAAATGCAGGCGTATCGCCAGCTTCAAGGGAGACGGAACCATTGGCGGAGACGGTGGTGGTGGCGGAAATTCGGCCATCTTGATTGACGGCCAAACCGACGAGCGAGATATTGCCTCGCGGTGCGCTCAATGATCCCGTGAGCTGGTTCCAAGCTTTCCCACCTCCATTGACCTCCACGATCAAGCCGCGCAGCGAGGGGTCGTTGCTCGCCTGCAAATATACATTTTGTCCCGCCGCCAGCAGGATTTGCCCATCGGGCGCCTGGATCGAGCCGGCGTTCTGTACCAGGGGCGCCGCCAATATGACGCGGCCCCCGGAACTTGCACAAATTTGCGCGCCGGCCGCCACGGTGACGGCACCAAGGACGGGATTGCCGCTGCTGTCCAGCATCGGTGTCCCGTTCGCAGCCACTACAGCCGGATCTGAAGTCAAAGCAGGCGTCTGATTGGTGAGCAGCTGCGGTGCCAAGAGCCCTGAGTTAAACGTCGAGTCAGCAATGCCGAGCGAGGATGCGATGAGTCCGGATACGTTCAGCTTCGCGGTCGAACCGAAGACAAAGCCGTTCGGATTGATGAGATAAATCTGGCCGTTGGCCGTGACCGACCCCAGCACGGTACTGGGATTGACGTCGAATATCCGGTTTAGCGCGATGGAGGTGGCAGACGGCTGATTGAAAACGATTTTTCCATCGGCGCTCACGTTGAACGATGACCAGTTCAAAATGGTCTTGCTGCTGTTTTGCTGGACGGTCAATCCGTTGCCGGCTTGCACGGCCGTCGCGCTGCCCGAGGTAACGAACTGCGAAGGCCCGTTGGTCCCACAGGTATGCACTAAACACGGTATCGGCAAGGTCGCGGCGCGGCTGCCATTGCCCAACAGCGACAAGGCAAGCGCGCACGAGGTGCGGCCGACCCAATATTCCAAGCGAGTTTTCTTGCCGCGCGCGTTCATGATAAAAAGTATAGGACGCGATTATTGCAGCCGGGCGGCAGAGAACTCAAAAGCTGCCCCTGACAAGGAATAGCACTCGCGAGTCGTGGCGCCGGGTGCGGCTGCCGTCGACCAGCGGCAACGCCCATACCACCGAACTGAAATACGACCCGCCCGGGAAAAGGTCGACGCCCGCGCCAGTGCTTCGCAGATTATAGTAAGTCGGCTCGCCAGGAAGGGCGTCCAGCATGCTGCCATGTGCATCGTCGAAAAATACGAATCCGTCGATGATGTTGCGCTCTTTCAACCGCCACGTCGGCACTTGCAGTTGAGCCGTTCCTTTGACCGCCGTGTCGGCGAGTACTTCCGCCTCAAGATAACCGCGCACTCCATCAACTCCGGCAATCGAGTAGTCCTCGTTGGTAATCAAGGGCTCACGCGTATATTGACCCGCCGCGCGCAAGGTCAGGCGCCAGCGAAGAGGCGCGCCCCACGACAGCGAGCCATCGCCGCGCAGATAAAAATAATTGGCTCGCGATTTAAGCCGATCGTTCTCAAATTCATTTGCGCCGTTGACACTGGCGATGCCCCGCGGGCCAAAATTTACCGATAGGTTCAGCGTTTCGAACAATTTGTTTGCGTGCCAACTGCCGCTGTATGCGGTGCTGAGATTCAAATAAGTGATGGGCGTGTCGAGCGCCGAGGCTGCGGCAAGATCGATGGTCTGGCGGAAATGCTTGTAATCGACCCCAAACACAATGGCCTGATTGGCTCCGCTGTCCGCTTGAAGTACGTCGCTCATCCGTACCCCGGCAATCTGACCCTTGCCTACTACGCCGAGAGTACCGATGGTGCTAACGTTGCTGTTGGAATCGATGAAGTACAGCGATGGTCGCCAAGTCATAAAAACCGGGCGAGACGCATAGTTGATGGCGAAGACAGCCGCCTCGCCGAATTTCTGCGGCGCGTCCTGATACTGCACTGAAATCGAATCGAAGTCGGCGAAAAGGTTGGCGTACTGTACGCTGAGATTCAAGCGCAACGATTCGGTGTCGGGTGTGGCTTGGTTATTGAATTCGACACTACCGTGCAAGGGCAGATGGTCGTCCACTTTGAATGCCAGGTCGACGGTTCCCGGAATGGGGCCGGCGCGCAAGATAGGAACCACCGAGCGGTCCGCCGATTGCGTGTT